>DAHWTK010000004.1:0-27234 GCA_027328825.1 Nitrospirota bacterium | reverse complement strand
GCTCCGGCTATGGCCGTAGATACTCATCGCGCCTGCGTGCAAACGCTAAACGCGGAGTTTACCGGATATACGACAATCGCATACGGGACTTCCGAAGATACGGCGGGAAGCATTTATGTTACAACAAGGTCGATTGTGTCCGGGACTTTCAGTTCCACTGTGGCGCAGAGGATAAAAGTCCAACATCGGTGCACGACAAGCCAGACGGCTTTGTGGGCGTGGGGCAATGCGGCGAATTTCGGGAGTCCGGAAATTTATACGACCCTCGAACTCTGGAAGGTGAAATGATGGGAAATCAGATAAGCAGATTCACAGCAACGCTCAGAATGACAGGTATAATTATAACGCTTATCCTGTCCATTAACGCGCTGGCTGACTTCACGGTGAATAAGCCGATGTATGAGGCGTTCCACATGTTCAATCCGGACGGCTCAGCAAGGACTAACTGCACGCTCTCGAAGTTCACGACCAAAACGTGGATAAACGATACGCCCACGGCAATGACGTGGACGTTCCGGAACCAGTCCACGGGTGATTACGACGCTACGGCCACGCCTTCTACCGCCGGAGATTACAAACTCGCCATATTCTACAATAACACGATTGTCGGGACGTATACGGACATGGCGCGGCTCTGGGATATCGACACGTATTACGCGAACTACAGCCCGCGCTTCAACAACCTGAGTTCCAATCTGGCCGGGTCCGCCACGGCATTCGTGGCCACGCGCACGATGCTGACGAACATCACGGGTGCGGTTACGCGGACGGAATCGATTCCGACCAACCCGCTCCTGGCAAATGATACGCGGCTGAGCAACCTGGACGCCCCGATTTCCGCGATTCCGACGAATCCGGAGCTTGCCACGGACAGCAAACTAAGTTACCTCGACGCGGCGATTTCGAGCAGGATGGCGTCATCTGCGCTGTCCGTATCCTTCAGTGGCATCAGCACCGCAGTCCAGCGCAACGCCCAGGCGATAGCCGGGATTCCGACAATGACGTACGGGAACCGCTTCACGAACATGAGCGGCGGGATACTCAGAAATGCAAACGCCATTTCCCTGATTCCGACGACTACATACGGGAACCGCTTCACGAACATGTCCGGCGGAATACTCCGGAACGCAAACGCGGTTGCCGGAGTGCCAAACGGCGTCTGGACGAACGGGACAAGGACTCTGACGACGATTTACGTCAACGCCACGAGCATAAATAATTATCTTGCAAGTCAGCACGGAAGCGGCAATTGGGGTATTGGGAGTGGCATTAATATCCTGCCGTTCCAGGGCGCGGCATCCTATGAGACAGTAGCCCAGGGCAACGACGTACATATAACATATGGCGATTCCGTTTCAATTCCTTATTCTATCGGGACGAATATCACGGGCTATACCGTATGGTTCGGCGCGAAGGCGAATACGACAGACACCACTTATGCAATTGCACCGAGGGACATAACCACATACGTTACAAATGCCTCTACCGGCTCAGGGCTGATTAACCTGTCCACGTCGGACACTGCGCTTCCGGTCCGGAAATACGCAGCACAGGTTGAAATAAAGAACGGAACAAACGTCAATACCGTGCTGAAGTTCAACCTCTGGATTGATGTGAGCGTGCTGAATTAGTCCGCTCCTTGCCCCGCTATCTCTCATGTGTTAGATTTATTACAGTGAGAGGAGGTGCGATATGCGAAAGCTCCAGATAGAATGGTATGGATATTTCCCGTTTGAGGAAAGGGTTATAAGAAACAAGGTTTATGACAGGGCCGGCATATACAAAATATCAAAGAAGCATAAGGACGGAAGCCTTAAGCCCTTTTTTATCGGCCACGCCGACGGCATAAAAATGAAACTTCTGGAGCACGTTACTTCGACGGATGATTCCTGTGTTACCAGGGAACTAAAGGAGGGAGAGTGCCAGTTCCGGTTTGCCTATCTGTATACGAGGGAAGACATTATCGCCGTGAAGAAGGCCCTTTGTGCGCGATATACTCCCAAGTGCAATGTTAAGGAGGAAATTCCTGCGGAGGCCGAGGAAGTGGAAATAAATTATAACTGAAGAGCTAAGCGTCCAGCTTGTACTTGTTCAAGAGGCGGTGGATGGTCTTTCGGTCTATCCCCGCCTCTTTTGCCGCGCGGGAAATGTTGTTGCCATTCCTGGCTAATAGATCCGAGAGATAATCTTTCTCAAAATCCACAAGCCAGCGTTTCTTTGACTCTTTGAAAGAAACCCCATCCCTTATTGCGGACACCTTGGTTTTTGCGGAATTTCTGACGTATTCCGGGAGATCTTCCGGGTTGATTATCTCGCCCGCGCAGAGTGTCACCGCGCGTGAAATAACGTTCTGCAATTCACGCACGTTTCCAGGCCAGGCATATTCCTCCAGAAGTTTCATGGCCTCTGACGATATGCCCGATGGAGCGTTCTGTGAAGAAATGGCAAATTCCCTGAGGAAATGATCCGCCAGCAACGGGACATCTCCCACCCGGTCCCGGAGCGGAGGCAATTTTATACTTATTACGTTAAGCCGATAGTAAAGATCCTCGCGGAAAGTTCCCTGTCGGACACCTTCTTCCAGGTCGCGGTTGGTTGCGGCAATAAGACGTATATCGATGTCTATCATCTTTCTGCCGCCAACCCGCCTGAATTGCCTTTCTTGCAGAACCCGCAGGAACTTTGCCTGAAGGTTAAGCCCCATCTCGCCTATTTCATCGAGGAAGAACGTCCCGACATTTGCAAACTCAAGAAGCCCCGGTCTTGTGGTATCCGCTCCCGTAAAAGTTCCTTTTTCATGTCCGAACAGCTCAGACTCCAGCAGGTTTTCCGGGAGTGATGCGCAGTCTACCGGCACGAATGGTTTTTCGTTTCGATTGCTGTTTGAGTGTATGCTTCTTGCCACAAGTTCTTTACCTGTGCCAGACTCGCCGTATATCAAGATGTTGGTATCGGTTACGGAAACCTTCCTTATCGTGTCGAAAACCTTTCTCATTGCAAGGGATGAGCCGAGCATGTTATCCATGCCGTGACTCTGGGCAAGTTGAGTCCGCAGATAGCGATTCTCTTCCTCGAGGCTCTTGTGTCTCACGGCCCTCTCAAGCGCAACCTTCAGCTGTTCGGCGGAAAACGGTTTTGCAATATAATCGAAGGCTCCTTCCTTCATTGCTTCTACTACGTTTGGGATAGTGGCATATCCGCTGATAAGGATAACCATGCCGTCAGGATTTATTTCTTTGCTGATGCGGAGCAGATCCAGGCCGTTTAAACCGGGCATGGCGAAATCCGTCAGGACAACAGAGGGCATCTCGCGTCCGATTATCTCGGCTGCCAACGCGGAATTCTGAATGGTAATGCATTTATAGCCGAGCTTCCGGATAATCCGGGCGCAGTTCTCAAGCATATCCGCTTCATCGTCTATTACGACTATTTTTATGCTTTGCGGGTCTATCAAGCTCCCTCCGGAATCCGGGGCAGATTTATATTAAACCTGGTTCCCTCTCCCACCCGGCTTTCAACCTCTATATTGCCGCCAAAGTCCTGTATTATGCCATAGCTTACCGCAAGGCCAAGACCGGTGCCCTTGCCTACCTCCTTGGTAGTGAAAAAGGGATCGAATATGTTATCGAGTATCTCTTCCGGTATGCCCTCTCCGGTATCCGCAATCGTTATCTCAACCTTATTGCCGGAATTTGCGGTCGCTATTATTATTGTGCCCCCGGAAGGCATGGCGTCACGCGCGTTATTGAGCAGGTCAAGGAGCACCTGCTGAAGCTGGTTCTTGTTCGCATTGACTTCCGGAGATTTCTGAGACAGGTGCTTTTCTATAAGTATATTTTCTTTCATGAACTGTTTCATAACCAGGAACAGGGTATCTTCCACAATCGCATTTACATCGACGGCCCCCATCTCTGCCGGCGCCTGCCTTGCAAACGCGAGGAGAGATTTGGTTATCTCGCCGATCCTCGCGGCCTGACGGCCTATTACCATGAGGTCGTCTTTCAACTGGCCCTCCGGCTCGTCTTCCCATAACATGCAGTCAACCCGGGAAGATATTATCCCGGTAGGGTTGTTTATCTCGTGTGCTATGCCGGCGACAAGCGTGCCTATTGCCGCAAGCTTTTCAGATTGCATCAGCTTTTTCTGCGCCGCCTGCATAGATTCGTATGCCTCGCGGGTCTGCCGGCTCCTCTCCTCCAATTCGTCTCTGGAACGTTTAAGGTCCTGTATCATCCTGTTGAAAGACCGCCTGAGTTCGCCCACTTCGCCTTCACCCTGCGGGGGCACCTGGACTTCAAGATCGCAATGTCCGACCCGTTCCGTGGCCTGAGAAAGCTCCCTTAGAGGCTCAACCACGTTTCTTGAAAGGAGCGTGAGCAGCGTAATTGCGGCGGCGAGCGTTGCCACAAGGAGAGATATGAGCATAATAGCCACAAGAAAACGGCTTTCAGACATTACGTCAACCGAGCGTTGCCTTATGATTAACGCTCCGTTTACGTCTCCCTGCGTATGGCAGTTCCTACACTTCTCCTTGTTCATTATAGGCAACACCAGGAGTCTCACCGAGCCCTGGCCTTCGTGCGAAAAAGCGGTTACTTCCACTCCCTTCTGCAATACCATTTTCATCTGGCGGGGGGCGATTTTCGGGACGCTTCTGCCGAACGAAATCACTTCTTCTCCGCGCGGATTGACAAGCGTTACACTACGGACGCCTTTGAAGCCGGCAAATTTTTGCAGGACGGATTTTACGCCGTCGAGCTGGTTTACCATCATTGCCTGTTCCATGTCCCGGACAAGCGTTTTCTTGACTATGCTGTCGGATTCGTTAATGGTTTGGGAGAATTGCGAGGCAAGCGCGAACTGCTTCAGGATTATGACCATCCCCACGAACAGTGGGATGAGAAGCATGGCGGCAATCGTCCAGACGGTGATCCTGGTGCGAAGGCTTTTAAATTTCATGCACTTTGCCCTTGAATACCGCCATTATAAAGGCGTTTTAAAATATAAGTCAAGATATTTGTTAGGAATTTATAATCCGTAATCCGGGAAGGGAAGCTAATTTGCGTCGTCTTCTATAACTTTCTTGGTTTTTACCATAATCTTGGAAACTGCCGCGCCGGCATATGCGCCGTTTAAATCATTCCAGCGTATCTTCATAAGGTCTATAAGCATATTAAGAGAATCGGAAAATATCCGGATGCTTGTTTTTCTCGGATTCTGAAGGGATATGGGGAGTTCTTTTATCGTGCAGTGCAGTTTGCTGGCAATAAAGATAAGCTCGGCATCAAAGGCGAATCTCCTGGTGCGCATTAACGGGAATATCTTCCTTGCGCACTTTCCGTGAAAGAGCTTGAAGCCGCACTGCGTGTCTTTTATATTGTAATTGTTTATGATAACCATCCTTATCAGCCTGAAAACGCGCTCCATTATCTTCCTGTACCACAGCACAGGCTCAAGGATTTTGAGGCCGGGCACGAATCTCGATGCTATTACCATGTCCGTTCCAGAGGAAGCCTCTGCCATGAACTTATCCAGTTCTTCGATCGGTATGGCAAGGTCGGCGTCCAGGAATAATACGAAGTCGAACCGGCTTGCCGCAACGCCGTCTTTTACCGCATGGCCCTTGCCCTCGTTTGTTTCCTTGTTTAAGGCGATTATTCCAAAACTTTCGCGCGCCTTTTCAAGCTCGCCCCAGGTATTGTCCCGGCTGCCGTCATTTACGGCTATAATCTCGTAGCGGGCAAATCTTCCGGCGAGATAATTTCTTATTTTCTCTATGTTTTTATAGATTGTCCCGGACTCGTTAAAGCACGGTATGACGACTGATATGGAAGTTTTCTTCATCTTGTTAATCTTTATGCGAGGTTTCAGTATTACAAATAATGGCCCCGGAACCATGATATATAACACGTGATGGCGCCGAAATCAAGCTAATAAGGTCAGTCGTTTTTCTCCTTCCCGCGAAGAATACCCTGTCGCCGGATTCCCACAAGTCTTTAAACTCTCGGTTATCTATAATAAAATTGGCCCTGTCGTCGAAAACAGAAGGAACCATGGGGTTAATGCCGTCCCTTAAAATAAGCACCTTCTTACCGGTATAGTAGCAGTAAACGGCGCTGTATTCGTATTCCTCCCGCGCCTGCACGACAATCAGGTCACCGGGTTTAAGGAACTTTGCCGCCTTTTTTGCAAGATTTGCATCGGACAGCTCCGGTTGCAGCGCATTGAGCGCGGGCCTGGTTCCCGCCCCCAGCACGATACCTATGAAAAGCACCGCCAAGAATGCCCTGCGGATATGGTTTTTCCTGACGAATATGAATGCCGTCGCCCCTCCGGCGGCAATGGCGATAAAACAGGCTTCCGCCGTATAAAGCATTATTCTGCCGTGATGCGCCGGAATATCCGCCGAGAATTTACTGAGCATGAACGGAGCGGCGGCAGCCCCAGCCGCTCCAAGCAAAAATAAAATAACCCCCCCGGCGGATGCGGTCTTTCTGTCCGAAGCCGGTCTGCCGGTATTGCCTTCCGCGAGCGCCGCCAGATACCCGCCCACGAGTATCGCAAGAGGCGGCAGGAGCGGTATCTGGTAATATTCCATCTTCTGGGAGGACAGTAGAAGGAATATTAGTCCCCCAAGCCCCCAGTAAAGAGCCATGCGCAGATTCGCATCCCGCTTCCTGACGGACATCCGGGCTCCCTGTAAGAGAAATACTGCCCAGGGCATCATCCAGGCAAGCGTAATCAGGAAAAATAACGGGGAACTGATGCTGTCCCAATCGGGCGGTATGCGCTCGTTGAAGAACCTCAGCACCTGCTCGTTTATTATAAAATCATACAGGAAACCGGGGTTCCTGAGTTCCATGAGGATGTGCCAGGGCACGGTAATTGCCATAAATACGGCAATCGCGGGCAGGCTTACAAGCTTTTTAATCATGTCGCGCCTGCCTTCGACGACTATGAAAATAACAAAGGCTATTCCGGGGAATATAAGCCCCAGAAAGCCTTTCGTCATTACGGCCAGGGCAAGCGAGGCCCAGAGTCCGAAAGTCCTGTTCTTTCCGTCCGATATTTTAAGAAAGTAATATACTGCACACGCCGTGAAAAACCCGAGAGGCACGTCCGGAAGGAGCTCTGCGGTATGGAAAACGAAGCCGTAAGACGTCGCAAGGACCCCTGCGGTCATAAGCCCTGACAGCCTGGAGGAACGGGCGGCGATTTTATATGCGAAGACGACTGTGCCCGCGGCGAAAACAGCCTGCGGGATTCTGGGGCCAAGATGTTGCCCGAAGAGCCATATAGACAGGGCGTTTGACCAGAAGAAAAGCGGCGGCTTAAAGATAAAAGGGGCGTAATTAAGCGTGGGGTAAAGGAAATCCCTCGATTCCAGCATCTCCCGCGGCACCTCGGCATACATCGCCTCGGCGTTCCATAGCGGGTGCAGGCTGAATAGCAGATAAAGTATTGATAAAATTATAAAAATAAAGGCGGCCACAAACAGGCCGCCCTGGTTTTCCGTCTCCGGCATAACTGATAAGGCGCTTGTCCCAGAAGTTCTTGGTTTTTAAACGTCTATCCCATCAATCAAACAAACTTCTATAAAATAGCAGAAAAAAATAATCCAGTCCAGCCGTTTTTTACACTATACCGGCAAATGCCTGTGGGTCTCTCCTACCTTGCACGCCTCGCATGAATTATGCTTAACGAGAGCGTTTAAGGGGCACCATGAGAATATGCCGGTAAGGAAGACGACCGCCCCGACAAACGCCAGAACAATGCCTGTAATAGTCGTCGCGGCAATTTCGGATACAAATATCGCATAGCCCCTCAGTACGAGCCAGCCGACAATAAACAAAACCAGTCCGCCAATCAACCGGATAAGCTTTTCCTGTCTGCCCATATTGTGTTTCATTTCCCGCACCTCTTTACTTATCTATAATTATATCATCTTTAATGTGATAAAATTGAAAGAAAGGAGGTAGCTATGATCAGAAAACTGTTTTTTACGGAGGATACGTGGGCGATGCTGATTCTGAGGCTCGCGCTGGGCATAGTATTTCTGGCTCACGGTTCCCAGAAGGTGCTGGGGCTCTTCGGCGGGCCGGGATTGTCTCAGACATTCAAGATGTTTTCCGCCATGGGTATTCCGCCTTTTTTTACGGCGCTTGACGTTGTTGCCGAATTTCTTGGAGCATTTTTCCTCATAATTGGGTTTCTTACGCGCATTTCCGCACTCGGGATTGCGGCTGTGATGGTTGTCGCAGTATACATGGTCCATTGGCACAACGGCTTTTTTATGAACTGGTTTGGCCGGATGCCCGCCGGCAAGGAGGGTTTTGAGTATCATATCCTGGCGTTCGGGGCGGCGATTGCGCTTGTTTTCAATGGCGGCGGAAGGCTTTCCGTAGATACGGCCGTGGCCAGGAAACTGTAGAAATTTTCCGCCACGGGGAAGGAAAATTTGACAGAAATCCCCATTTATATTACCTTTTAATCAGAGATTGCGCCGGCTTATAAAAGAAGGGAGACAATCATGGAAAAGAAAATAAAAATTCTTGCATTCGCCGGAAGCCTTAGAAAAGGTTCCTATAATAAGGCTCTTGTCAGGGCGGCCCAGGAACTGGCCCCGGATAATGTCGAAATTGACGTATTCGACCTTGATGGCCTTCCGCTTTTCAACCAGGACCTTGAAAACGACCCGCACCCGAAAGTGGCGGAATTCAAGTCCAGGATAAAGGCGGCGGATGCGGTCTTAATCGCCACCCCGGAGTATAATTATTCGATTCCAGGCGTCCTTAAAAACGCAATAGACTGCGCCTCGCGACCGTACGGCGACAACGCTTTTGCCGGGAAGCCCGTGGCTATAATGGGCGCGTCTATCGGCATGACGGGAACGGCAAGGGCACAGTATCATTTGAGGCAGAGCTTCGTGTTCCTCGACGTATATCCCCTGAACAGCCCTGAAATAATGGTTCCATATGCCAGCGAAAAGAACTTTCCGGAAGGGCGCCTTGCGGACCAGAAGTCGAGGGATATGATAAGGCAGCTACTCGTAAACCTCGCGGACTGGACACTGAGGCTTAAAGGGGAAAAAGGGCTTAAAAAGGCTGCCTGAGGCGGTGGGTTGGGGGCTTGATTCCCGGCCCTACACAGCCTCAAAATATAAAATACGGGCCCGGCTATTTATGGTGTCATCTGAGCGGAGCGTATCTCCGCTCTTTGTTTTACAGGGTGATATGGACTCCTTCCAGTTTTGTTCTTGACCCGCGCCCGACGGCGGCTGTAAAATAACCCCACTCATGGCATCCAGAAAACCCTCCCTTTATCTGATAGACGGCAATTCCTATATATACCGTGCGTTCTACGCCATTCGCGGGCTTGCCACGTCCAGAGGATTCCCCACCAATGCCGCCTATGGTTTCACAAACATGCTTATGAAGGTGGTAAACGAGAAGAAGCCGGAATATCTCGCCGTCTGCTTCGACCCCAAGGGCGCCACCACCCGTCACCGGATATACGAGGAATACAAGGCTACGCGCGCCCCGATGCCCGAAAGTCTCTCGCCCCAGATACCGTATATACACAAAATCGTCGATGCCTTCAATATCCCGGTTATCATGTTCGACGGCATAGAGGCGGACGACGCTATCGCCGCAGTTGCGGGAAGGGCAGCCGGTGAGGGGTTCTCCGTAACCATAATAACGGCGGACAAGGATTTGTTTCAGTTGATAAACGAGGACATCCGCATATACGACACCATGAAGGACGAGACGTACGGCGTGGAAGAATGCATAAGGAAATTCGGTGTCCCGCCGGAGAAAATACCGGAGTTTCTCGGGCTTGTCGGGGATACGTCCGACAACATACCGGGCGTCCCCGGCGTCGGGCCGAAGACGGCTGTGCAGCTTATTTCCGAGTTCGGATACATAAACAATGTCCTTTTAAACCTCGATAAAATATCCAGGCCGAAGCTTAAAGAGGCCCTGGCGGCAAACGCGGATAACGCCCGGCTGTCGAGAGACCTCGCGGAACTGAAATATGATTTGCCTGCGCCTTTGGATATGGGCGCCCTGGCCCGCCGCCCGCAGAAGAGCCGCGAACTTATAGAGCTTTTCAAGGAGCTTGAATTTACCGCGCTCCTTAAATTTGTAACGCCTGAAGAGACTCCGGACGCGGAATACATTACCGTCCGGGACCAAGCGGCGTTGAAGGCGCTTATAGAAGAGATAATGGATACCGCCTCTGTTTCCGTGAACGTGGAGACGACGAGCACCCTCCCGATGGACGGAGAGCCCGTGGGCATAGCGCTCTGTATTGGTGATGCGCGGTCTTATTATGTCCCGTTCGGTCATGTGGAGCAAAGAGAGGGAGACCTGCTGGCAATGGAGGCTCCGGGCCAGCTTCCGGCCCCCAAGGTAATCGAGGCGCTTAGGCCAGTCCTGGAAAACGAGGGCGTAAAAAAAATCGGGCATAACATAAAATACGACATAATTGCCCTGGCCAATATGGGTGTTGAGCTTAAAGGAGCGGAGTTCGACACGATGGTCGGTTCTTATCTTTTAAACCCTGGCCGCGCGGCGCATAACCTTGAGAGTGTGGCGCTGGAGCATCTGAGCCTTAAGAAAACGGCGCTTTCCGACGTCGTCGGGACGGGGCAGAAAACGGTGCCGTACTCGCATGTGGATATAGAGACGGCGACGAAATATTCCGCCGAATGGGCGTGGCTTTCGCGGAGGCTTTCGGAAGTCCTCAAGCCCAGGCTTGCAGCAGAGGGACTCGCAAGGCTTTTCTATGATATGGAACTCCCGCTTATTTACGTCCTGGCAGAGATGGAGAGGGACGGGGTACATATCGACACGGCGTATCTGCGGGATATGGGATCGGATTTAAATTCCGAGCTTGAGCGGCTTATTAAAAAAATATATTCAATAGCCGGCGAAGAGTTCAATATCAATTCCCCGAAACAGCTCGCTTCCATCCTTTTCGAAAAGCTTAATCTCCCTCCCGTCAAGAAAACCAAGAGCGGATATTCGACCGATGAAGAGGTGCTGAGGGCCCTTGCCTTAAGCCACCCGCTCCCGGCGGAGATACTCGAATACAGGGAGCTTTTCAAACTTAAGTCCACTTATGTCGATGCCCTCGGCAGGCTTGCCAACCCTAAAACGGGCAGGGTGCATACGAGCTTCAACCAGGCCGTAACCGCCACGGGCCGCCTCAGTTCCTCCGACCCGAACCTGCAAAATATTCCTATCCGGGGCGAGATCGGCGGGAAGATAAGGGCGGCGTTCTGTGCGCCCGAAGGGAGCGTCATAATCTCGGCTGATTACTCGCAGGTGGAACTGAGAATTATGGCGCACCTTGCCCAGGACAGTTCGCTTATCGAGTCTTTTGTAAACGGCGAGGATGTGCATAGAAGGACGGCGTCCGAGATTTTCAATATCGCCCCGGAATCCGTAACGCAGGAGATGCGCAGGCGGGCAAAAGCCGTGAACTTCGGCATAATGTACGGCCTTAGCGCGTACGGTTTATCCGTCCAGCTTGGCGTACACCCGCGCGAGGCGAAGGAATATATCGACGCATACTTCACGCGGCATAGCGGCGTGAAGGAATTCATCGAGAAGACGCTTATCGAAACGTCCAGCCTCGGTTATGCCGTAACGCTCTTCGGCAGGAAGCGCCCGATTCCCGAACTGAAAAGCGATAATAAAGTAACTCGCTCCCTTGGCGAGCGCCTGGCGGTAAACACCCCCATACAGGGGAGCGCCGCCGACCTTATTAAAACGGCTATGATAAATATCAGCAGACGCCTGAAGAACGAGGGTTTCAGGGCGAAAATGGTGCTTCAGGTCCACGACGAACTTGTTTTCGAGGCCCCGGAAGACGAGGCGGAGCGGGTGAAGGAATTGGCGGTAAAGGAGATGGAAAACGCGGCTTATTTCAATGTTCCGCTTAAAGTTGACGTGGGCGTCGGGCCGAACTGGGGCGAGGCACACTGAGGGAAGAAAACCAGCCAGGGATGCATCCGCAGACGGGGCATTATAAACCGGGAATAATCAGCAAATTCGCGGGAGCTGCTCGCCGGAAAGCATATCCACCAGCCTTGTCCCGCCTATAATGGTTTTCATCAGGACCTTCCCGGCTGGTTCGGCCACGACTTCTCCGATTATCGTGGATTCCCTGCCGACGGCGTTCTTCCGCATTGCGGCGAGTACGGTTTTGGCAGCGGCCCTCGGTACTGAGGCGACAAGCTTGCCCTCGTTTGCAACATACAGGGGATCGAGCCCCAGTATTTCGCATGCGCCCCTTACCGGCTCCCGAACGGGCAGAGACGATTCGTCTATGACGATGCCAACGCCTGATTCCGAGGCAAATTCCACGAGCGTTGAGGCGAGGCCGCCCCGCGTCGGGTCCCTTAGCGCGTTTATATCTCCTGCGGCAATCATATCCGCGACAAGACCGTTAAGCGGGGCGCTGTCGCTCTTTATGTCAGATTCAAAATCCAGACCCTCCCGCTTCGACAGCACTGCCATCCCGTGGTCGCCGATAGTGCCGGAGACTATAAGGACATCGCCCGGTTTAAGGCCGCGCGCGGTTATGTCAAGCCCGGCAGGAACCATGCCGGCACCCGCAGTATTTATAAAAATACCGTCCGCCTTGCCATGTTCCACAACCTTCGTGTCGCCGGCGACTATCATAACATCGGCCCTGTCCGCAGCCTTTTTCATGGAATCAAGTATCTTTGCAAGATCGGCAACCGGAAAGCCTTCCTCCACGACAAACCCGGCGGTTAAATAAAGCGGCCTTGCGCCGGCCATCGAGAGGTCGTTTACAGTGCCGTTTACGGCGAGGTCTCCGATATTGCCGCCGGGGAAAAAAACGGGGCTGACAACATAGGTGTCGGTGGTGAGCGCAAGTCTGCCGCCTGAGAATTCGGCAAGCGAAAGAACCGCGGAATCGTCCGAACCCAGGCACGCGCATTCCCCCTTCAACGCAGGAAGGAAAAGCTCTTCTATTAATTCCCGCATCATTCTGCCGCCTGAGCCATGACCCAGCAGGATTTTATCCGTTTTCAATATTACCTCGCGCCATACTTGTAATAGGCCGCGCAACTTCCTTCAAACGACACCATGCATGCGCCGACCGGTGTCTCCGGCGTGCATGCTTTACCGAAAAGCCGGCATTCCGGCGGATTTTTTATACCCTTGAGAACCATGCCGCATATGCAGCCCCTGGTCTCTCTGGATTCGCCGATTTTTATATCGAGAACCCTTTCGGCATCGTATGCGGCGTATTCCGTTTTCAGCTTAAGTCCGCTGCCTGGTATCACGCCTATGCCGCGCCAGTTGGCGTCGGATGCTTCAAAATACCTCCCCAGCACCCCCCGCGCGACAGGATTACCCTCCTCCGATACCGCTCGGCGGTATTGTATTTCGACCGAAGGCCGTCCTTCCCGGATTTGCTCTATGAGCATCAGGGTCGACTGTAGTATGTCGAGCGGCTCGAAACCGGAGACTACCGCGGCACGCCTGTATTCGTCGGCGATAAAACGATAAGGGGCCGTGCCGATTATCGTGCTTACGTGGCCGGGACATATGAAGCCATCCAGACCGAGTTCCGGGGTGTCCAGCAGTGCGCGCATCGCGCCCGGTATTGTCTTGTGCACGCTGAGGAGGAGGAAGTTTTTCACGCCCGCTTCAATCGCCCTGCCAAGCGTCGCGGCCACCGCAGGAGAAGTGGTTTCAAAACCGGCGGCAAGAAAAACCACCTTGCGGGAGGGGTCCGATTGCGCAAGTTTAAGCGCATCGAACGGAGAGTAAACGACCCGGACGTCCGCACCGTCGGCCTTCGCTTTTTGCAGCGAGACGCGCGAACCCGGCACGCGCACCATGTCGCCGAATGTCGCAAGGACAACGCCGTCCATGCCGGCGATGGCGGCGGCTTTGTCGATGTCCTCCACCGAGGTGACGCACACGGGGCAGCCCGGTCCGGAGATAAGGCTTATATTGCGGGGAAGCAGGTCCCTGATTCCGCTTTTAAATATGGCCACGGTATGACTGCCGCAGACTTCCATGAATTTAAACGGCCTGTCGGCAACCTGCCTTATGCCATCGACCAGAACCCTTGCAAGCGCGGAATCCCTGTACTCGTCTACGTGTTTCATGCAACCTGCTCAAAAAGCGGCGTCGTAGTCTTCGACGCTGCCGGTTATCTCACGGATCATGTTTAATGTTTTGATCGCCTCTTCCTCATCGACTTTGTGTATTGCGAAACCCGCATGGGCGATTATATAATCGCCCGGAGACGCGTCTTCGATGAGGTCGAGCGCAATATTTCTCATGGCGCCGCCAACATCTACCGTGGCCATCCGCCCGTCTATTTTAATTATCCTGCCTGGAATGCCAATACACATTTATGCACCTGCTAAACCCTATTATGTGATAGTTCATGTCTGGCCGCCGCAACTGCGGCCTGGCCCAACGAAACGCATCCGTCGTTAAAAGGAACTCTGCTGTGTGTCAGCACATTGAACCCCTGCGTAGCCAGTCCCGCTTCGACAAGCTCCAGCAGGAGCGCATTCTGAAATACGCCGCCTGAGAGCGCAACTACTTCGAGGCCTGTCTCCTCCCTTGCCAGCGCCGACATCCTGACAACCATCTCGGCAATTGTATTGTGGAACTTTATCGCCACCTCGCCAGCCGGCGCACCTCGTATTATATCATAGACAATCGCGCAAATCAGGGTGGTTGTGTCAACTATGTTATCATCATCGATACGGTTGCGGGGCGATAAAAATGAATATGGATACGTGCCGTTATAGCCCCGGAACTCGTAAGCCGCCATCTCAAGCGCTATCGCCGCTTCGCCCTCGAAAGTTATCTTATCCCTCAGCCCGACAAGGGACGAAACTGCGTCGAAAAGACGTCCCATGCCGCACGAAAGTGGTGAATTTATGCCCTTTTCGAGCATCGTCGAAATCAGATTAACCTCTTTTTCATTGCAAGCGCCCGGTTTTATCTTGCTGAATATCGTTACGCCTTCCTTCCTGAACGCCTGGACAAGGAAGGAAAACGCCGCCCTCCAGGGCTCTTTTATTGCCGTATCGCCGCCCGGCAGAGGCGTATAATTCAGATGCGCGAACCGCCTGAAACCGCTATAGTCCGCCAGGAGGAATTCGCTGCCCCACATATTGCCGTCAGTACCGTATCCGGTGCCGTCGAAGGCCACGCCTATAACTTTGCCGTTGAACCCGTTTTCGGCCATACATGCGCTTATGTGCGCGTGATGGTGCTGGACGGCGACAAGCTCCGGGGTTCTGCCTGCGGGCTTGTAGCCGATTGCGAAACGGGTGCTAAAGTAATCCGGGTGCAGGTCGTGTGCGACGATGACCGGATCCGCATGAAATATCCTTTTGAGGTTTTCAAGCGTTTCCGCGAAGAATACCATGGCTTCATGGTTGCCCAGATCGCCTATGTGCTGGCTCATTATGGCGTAGCTGTCTTTTATAATGCAGAGCGTGTTCTTGAGATCTCCACCGCACGCCAGTATTTCGGGAATCTTGCGGCCCATGTCGATAGTTTCCGGGACATAGCCGCGCGCGCGCCTTATAATCCTCGGCACGCCGGTTGCCATCCTGACGACAGAGTCGTCCACCCGCATATGTATGTCCCTGTCGTGCATAAGGAAGCAATCCGAGAGGGCCGAGAGTTTTCCTATAGCTTCGTGGTTGTCTATGACTATCGGCTCTTCCGAGATATTGCCGGATGTCATGACAAGAACGCCAGGCGCGCCTTCCGCGCCTGGATGATGGAACAGCAGGTGATGAAGCGGCGTGTACGGCAGCATAAAACCCAGGCGATTGTTTCCCGGCGCGACATCCGTCGAAATTTTATCGTCAACGCCGGGTTTCTTCAGTAGCAGGACAATCGGCCTTGCGCGGCTTGAGAGCAGGAGGCGTTCCTCCCCTGATACATGGCAGAGGGTCTCTATTGTCTCGATGGAACCGGACATAAGGGCGAATGGTTTCCGGTTCCTGCGTTTTTTCTGCCTAAGTTCTTTTACGGCTTCGTGGTTTCCGGCATCGCATACGAGCTGATAGCCTCCGAGCCCCTTCATCGCAACAATTAGGCCCTCCTTGAGGGCGTTTATGGTCTCGACTACCGCATCGTCTCCAGTCAGCGCGCCTTTGTCTTTTCCGAGATATTTTACCTCCGGCCCGCAGGCGCGACAAGCGACAGGCTGGGCATGAAACCTGCGATCGGCGGGATCTCGATACTCGGTTTCACATGCGGGACACATTTTGAAGGCCCGCATGGTTGTATACGGCCTGTCGTACGGCACGTCGGTGACAATCGAATAACGCGGGCCGCAGTTGGTGCAGTTTATGAAGGGATAGAGATGACGCCTGTCATTTTTGTCGTACAGTTCGCGCAGGCAATCAGGACATGTTGCAATATCGGGGGATACAAGGGCGAATTCGCCCTCAGCCGGCTCGGACATTCTTATCTCGAAATCCCTGCCGCCGGCCGGGGGGATTTTCTCGGACTGGAGCGTTTCAATCCTGGCGAGCGGGGGGGCGTCCCGCCTGAGTTCCTCGGCGAAGGTATCGGCGCCCGGCCCTTCCACTTCTATCAGGACGCCCATTGAAGTGTTCAGGACGAAGCCGGCCAGATTCCTTGACAGGGCAAGGTTATATACATGCGGCCTGAACCCTACTCCCTGAACGATACCGTTTACCTTTATCCTTACGCGCGAAGACATCAGCGTGTTTCTATCCTGCCTCTAAGCCACCCGCACCACTCCTCAAAACCTTCGCCGGTCCTGCACGAAAGCGGGAACACGGCAAGCTTCGGGTTTATCGAAAGCGCATCGCGCCTCGCCTTTTCGAGGCTGAAATTGGTGTAAGGTATCAGATCTGTCTTGTTTATTACGAGGGCGGACGATTCGTGGAACATAAGCGGGTATTTAAGGGGCTTGTCGTCGCCTTCCGCCGTGGAGAGAAGCATTACCTTGCAGTCCTCGCCCACGTTGAACTCTGCCGGGCATACGAGGTTTCCCACGTTCTCCACAATCAGCAGATCGAGAGATTTGAGGTCAAACTCCGAAAGAGCGCTTCTCACCATGCTGCCGTCCAGGTGGCAAAGGTTCCCGGTATTTATCTGGACGGCGGGGACTCCGGTTTTCTCTATGCGCAGGGCGTCGGCGGTGGTGGCGACGTCGCCTTCGATTACCGCGATTTTCATATTGTCCTTGAGCAGCGCTATGGTCTTTTCAAGGAGTGTTGTTTTGCCCGCGCCCGGCGAGGACATGAGGTTTATTACAAAAACCCCGTTTTCTCTGAAGAGCTTCCTGTTTTCGGAAGCTATGGCGTCGTTTGTGGAAAGTATGTCGGCTGCCACCTTAACCTTCATGTTGTCTCCATATCTATTTCCTCGATGCAAAGCTCCCGTCCGGATACGACCTCTATCTCGGGACTGTCGCAGTGCGCGCATGAGAACGCGTAGTTGGTTATTTGGAAATTCCTGCCGCACGAGCGGCATCGGACGGCAAGCGGAACCGTATCGATAATAAGTTCCGCGCCCTCGGCGAGCGTGCCTTTTGCGACAATCTCAAACGCGAACCTCATCGAATCCAGTGCGACTCCCGCCATTTCGCCAATTTTCAGGCGAATCGACGTAACCCTGGAAGTGCTCTCCCTGGACGCATGTTCAACTATTATGTCAATTATGCTTTCACAGATGGAAACTTCGTGCATTCTACTCCCAGCGCCTCAAGCTCCCGGACAACGAGCGACATAAGCTCCGGCACCTTTGCCCGTATTGTTTCCGTCAATTCGAGCCCCCAGCCGGATATATCCTCCGGCTGGATGCCGATTATAATGACCTGCCCTATGCTTTTGCCCAGAGCGTCGGCTATAGCGAATACTTCCACCATGCCTATCTGGTGAAGAGAAGTTTTGTATGGGACTTTTACGTCTATGTCGTCCGGCGTGAAACGGAATATCGACCCGGGCGGCTCCGAGGTCTTTACGGTATCGACGATAATAACATAATCCATTCCTTCGAGGAATGGCAGCAAATCGAGGCCGGCAGTGCCGCCGTCCATGAGCGTGACATTATCGGGGAAACAACAGGTCTCCTTAAGGCGCTCTATCACCCTTACGCCTACACCCTCGTCCTTCAGGAGGATATTGCCGACACCGAGGACCGTGATTTTTTTAACCACGGTCCCCGGTTCGGTATCTCTGGCGCTAATCGTTTGAATGCTCCTTGCAGACGTAGCCGTCTATCATGGACATGAACGTCCTGTCCTTTTCGAGCGCGTTCTGCCGCAACACGAGGTAGATATGCGATAGCGAAAGCGCTATGATAAGCCACATGCCCAGGACGTGCACGACGCGGGTTACAGACTCGCCACCGAGCAGCGCGTTCACCCAATTGAAATACGGGTGCAGCCAGCCGGTATAAATTGCGAATCCCGTCATAGCCATGATTACCGTCAATATGCCGATTAACAGATATACCGGCCCCTGTATCGGATTATAACGCTTGTAGCGCGGGTGATAGTCCGTCATGAACAGGTAATATTTCACTATCTGCGGCAGGCCCTTGAGGTTCCGGGGCAGAGGCAGAAGCTCCTTCCAGTCGGCCTCTGCCGGGTCTTTAGAGAAGAACATGAGATAGCTTCTGAACACGAAGCCGAACACCAGCAGATAGGCCCCAAAAAGGTGAAAAAACCTGTTCCAGGCCATCGTTTCGTCCCCGACGGACAGGAACGGCTTCTGGATGTAGAGACCGGTAAAAATCAGGATTGCGATAGCCACGGCTCTTATCCAGTGCAGTATCCTGACGGGCGCCGTCCAGTGATATATCTTGTTGTTTTCCAAACAAGCCATGGATCACCCCTCCTCAGGATACCCTGAATTTATATATCTCGTTAGTGCCCGGGTCGATTACGTGCACCGTACATGCCAGGCAGGGGTCGAATGAATGCACCACCCTGAGCACCTCGAGAGGCTTCTTAGGGTCGTAGACCGGTGTGCCTATCAACGCCTCTTCTATGGGGCCGCGCACACCCTTGTCATCTCTCGGACAGACGTTCCAGGTGGTGGGCACGACGAGCTGGTAGTTCTTCAGGACCGAGCCTTCTATGGTATTCCAGTGTGCGAGCGCGCCGCGCGGGGCCTCCCATAGGCCGACGCCGCTCCCGCTCTTCGGCAGCTCGTATTGGCTGAACAATGCGGTATTGCCTGCGCCGAGATTGGAGGCAAGCTGCATGGTCCATGCGATCATCTGATCGGCGACGAATTTCGCCTCAAGCGCCCTGGCCGCAATTCTGCCGAGGACGGACAGGAGGACTTCCGGCTTTCCCGCCACGCCAAGCTTGGCAAGCGTCGCGTCTATGAGTTCTTTCGCCGTCGGCTGGCCGCTTACGTATGCCACCAGCATCCTTGCCAGCGCGCCGACCTCCATGGGTTTGCCGTTTAGGCGCGGGGACTTGGCCCAGCTGTATTTTTTGGACGTATCGTATCCGGAAAAATCCGGGTCAGTCTCGCCACTTGCGGGGTTAAGCCCGCTGCCGGACTTATACCAGCTGCGGGATACGTCCTCGGTGACCATCTCCGGGCCCACTTTCTGCGGTTTCAGGCCCTGGTCAGCATAAACCGCGCCCCTCGGCAGGAGCCTTTTGTATGGGTCTCGCGCCGCAGGGTCTTCGAATACGCCCCAGGCGAGGTAATTTCCGTGTCCCTTGCCTATGCCCGCCCAGTCGAGATAAAAAGGCGCGACGGCCAATACGTCCGGTATGTAAACAGTGTCGATAAACGACTGTAGGGTCTTTATTTTATACAGGAAGTGTGAGATAAGGTCGAGGTTTACAATGCAGTTCACCCCGCCCGGAGGAGAGGTCATGGTCATAGGCATCTTGCCGCCGAAAATAGCGGATGCGCTCGCCGCAAGCGCCTGCATATTGAGGGCGTCAAGGTAGTGCGATACCGCCAGCAGGTTCACCTCCGGCGGGAGCTTGTACGCGGGATGCCCCCAGTATGCGTTTGCGAAGGGGCCGAGCTGCCCGGAATCTACAAATGTCTTGAGTTTTGCCTGCACCGCCTGGAGCTTCGGATCCGAGGTCTTGGCCGACAGGGCGGATACCACGTCAACGTAATCAAGCGCGGTAAGGTGATAGAACCATAGTATGTGCGAGTGAAGGAACTGGCAGCCCTCTATAAGATTCCTCATTAATATGGCGTTCTCAGGCGGTGTTACCTTGAATGAATCTTCGAGACTGAGCGAAGATGTATGGCCGTGAGAGGTGGGGCATACTCCGCATACCCGTTGGGTATACTGCCAGGCGTCCCTCGGATCCCGGCCCTGGAGTATGATTTCAAAACCCCTGAAAAGCGTGCCGCTTGTCCATGCGTCCTTTACCTTGCCCCCGTCTATCTCAACCTCAAGCTTTAAATGCCCCTCAATCCTCGTTATCGGGTCGATGACATATCTGGCCATTTATTTTTCTCCCCCTTCCTTCTTGGACTTGCTTTTAGCTGCCGTTACCCCGGCATGGACCACAATGCCTGCGACAGTGGCCGCGCCCAGAACCTTGCCTATGGTGTCAGCATTTGTGGTCGTGCCTGCGAACTCCACATCCTTCAGCCGGGCATAGAAGGGATAGAAGTTGTCCGGCCATTTCATGTCGAGGCACCCTATGCAGGGCGCTCCTGCCTCGACGCACCAGTTCGTATTGTCGTTATACCTTATTGTAGGACATGGGGCGTAAGTGAGCGGCCCCTTGCAGCCCATTTTATACAGGCAATAGCCCTTTTCCATTTCAGGGGTGCCGAACGCCTCGACGAACTTGCCTGCCTCGAAATAGGCGCGGCGCTCGCACTGCTCGTGGACGGTCTTGGAATAGAACATCCTGGGCCTGCCCTGGTCGTCCAGGTCGGGGAGTTTTTTAAAGAGGAGATAATTCATTACCACGCCGACAAGGAGTTTCGGGTCGGCAGGACAGCCGGGAAGGTTTACGTTTTTGATGCCCATGGGGGCAAGGACTTCGGAAACGCTCATAAGGCCTGATGGATTGGGTCTTGCGCCCGGTATGCCTCCGCCCGCGGCGCACGAGCCCAGCGCCACTACAGCCGCGGCCTTGGGTGCGGCCTCCTTCACGATGTCCAGCATGTCCCTGCCGCCGATCATGCCGAAACCGTGTTTTGCGGGCATCCCGCCTTCGATTACGAGTATGAATCCGCGCGCATCTACGGCGTTTTTCAGGTTTTCCTCCGCCTGGTCGCCCGCCGCCGCCATTATCGTGTCGTCATAATCGACACTTAAAATATCGAGGATTAACTCCGCCGGACCCGGGTTTTTGGCCTTTATGAACATCTCTGTGCAGCCGGAGTCGCATGAAAGGGTCAGCCAGACGACTGAAGGGCGTTTAGCCGCCGAGGTTACCGCCTCGGCAATTTTGGGGACATAGAGCTCGGATAGCCCCATCATTGCCGCCGTGGCGCCGCAGAACTTAAGGAAGTCCCTCCGCTTCATGTGTTTTAGAGCATTAAACGAATTGCTCCGCATTTTCCCCTTCCTTTCAAATGGGTTAAATGAAAAAATGAGGTAAATTTCCCCTCTTGAACAACTACAAACTTGCCCGCCGGTTCAATCTTGGAAAGCGGTACACAATATTTATAATAAATTTACGCAAATTAATCAATATGAAAAACTTACCGAATTACTTATGTTACCGTTTGCCACATTTCTATAACTATTAAGAAAGACAAAGCAATTAACATGCCATGGCAATTTAATGCGAATAAATGAACGTAAGATACGGTTTTAATTTGGGTTTATTCGGAAGCCGGAGAAGTTTAAAAAAAACAGTATGTGTTACAATATGTAGCAATTGATGAAAACTGATACTTATTGTTACATTGACGTGATTCTTGATATACCCAGTTTCTTGCGTTTTTCCCAAAGGGATTTTCTTGTGATTCCAAGAAGCTCCGCAATCTTCTGCTCGCTCAGGTTTCCCTGGTAATGCAGTATGACGGCCTTGGTATATTCTTCTATCGACAGGGCTTTTTCCACCGCATCCGACAGCACGGCCTGCGTCCCCTGGCGAATTTTTTCAGGCAGGTTTTCCGGGACGATGGTATCGGAATCCGAAATAAGCACTGCGCGCTCTATTATATTTTTCAATTCCCGGATATTTCCGGGCCAGTTATATTCGAGGAAAAGGGCCATGGTATCGTCGGAAATCGTTTTCACGGGTTTTCCAAGCTCTGCTCCAAACCTGTTCAGGAAATGCATCGCGAGAAGAGGTATATCCTCCTGCCTCTCGCGGAGCGGACACATCTTAATGTTTATCGCGTTTATTCTGTAATACAGGTCCTCCCTGAAAGAGCCCTCGCGCACCGCTTTCTGGAGGTCTTTGTTGGTGGCCATTATGAATCTCACATCCACTTTTGTGGACTGGTTCCCGCCCACCGGCCTGACCTCCTGGTCTTCAAGTACGCGCAGCAGCTTGGACTGGATCATAATGCTCATGTCGCCTATCTCGTCCAGGAAAACCGTGCCCCCAGCCGCCTCCTCGAAAAGCCCCTTTTTGGCCGTCATTGCACCCGTAAAAGCGCCTTTTACATGGCCGAACAGCTCAGATTCCAGGAGGGTGGCTGGAATTGCGGAGCAGTTTATGGGCACGAAGGCCTTGTCTTTTCTGTAGCTGTTTGAATGAATCGCACGCGCAATAAGCTCCTTGCCGGTTCCGGTTTCACCCAGTATAAGGACGCTGCTTTTTGCATCGGCAATCTTGATTACCTCTTCCAGGACTTTTTTTACCTTGTCGCAGACACCGACGATGCGGCTGAAGTCGTATTCCCTGTCTATCTGTTTTCGCAGAAGACTGTTCTCCGACATCAGGGAACGCTGTCGGAGCGCTCTTTTTATGAGGAGCTTTATCTCCTCGTGGATTATGGGTTTCATTATATAATCGTACGCCCCGGCCCTCAGCGCGTCCACCGCGGTCTCTACGGATGCGTAAGCCGTCATCAGTATAACCATCTGCTCCGGGTTTTTCTCCTTAAGCCTGCGAAGGACTTCCAGGCCGTCTATACCCGGCAGAAAAATGTCCGAGATTACCAGGTCGAACGCGGAGTCGTGCAGTCTTTCCAGGGCCTCCTCGCCGGTGCCGACGGCGGTAACCGAGTATCCAGCGCGCGTAAGGAGCCGCCCCATGGATTCTCTGAGGGTATTCTCGTCGTCAACAAGAAGAATCGTACCAGTCAATTCAACCCTTCTTCGGAAGCCTGACAGTAAACGTGCTTCCTATCCCCTTTTCGCTTTCGACACTGATTGTTCCGCCGTGCTCGCTTATTATGCCCCAGCATATGCTCATCCCCAGACCGGTTCCCTTCCCGGGCGATTTGGTCGTGAAGAAGGGATCGAAAATCCTGTCCGCGACCTCTCTGTCCATTCCGCAGCCTGTGTCGCCGAATATTATGACAATGCTGTCCCACGCATCCTTCACGTCTATCGAAAGCCTGCCGCCGTCCGGCATGGCGTCAAGCGCATTCAGGGTTAGGTTCAGGAAAACCTGCTGCATCTGGTCCGGGTTTATCCGCATCTGCCCGTTGAAATCTATATTTTTGACTATTTCTATGTTCTTGAATCTTTTGTCGAACCGGGTAAGGTTAAGGGTGCTCTCAAGGATTTCACCTAAGCGGGACGGGATTTTCTCCGGGCTGTAAAGCCTGGTGAAATCGCCAAGGCTGCGCACGATTCGAACGATTCTCTCGATGTGATGGTTTACGATATTCAGGGCTTCCTGGGCGAACTCCGGCGATTTTACCTCCTGAATTTCCTGGACGAGGGAGGATATCGAAGCAAGGGGGTTCCCTATTTCGTGCGAAATCCCGGCAGTTAGCTTGCCTATGCTGGCGTATTTCGACGCTGTCTTCATGGCCGCAAGGATGTCTTGTTCGGCTTTTTTGCGCCTGGTGAGGTCCATCGCCACAAAAAGCATCCCGGCAAGCTCGCCCCTCGGTCCCTTTATAGGCGTAACCGAAAGGCTGACGGGAAGCTCGCTCCCGTCTTTTTTTACATATGTCCACTCGCGCTCGACAGGGTTTTCCTCCGAGGCATATTTTGCGAAAAGCTCAATGCCGCCTATAGTTCCGCCGCCGAGCAGGCTGTACTCTCTGCACCGGTCTTCAATCTCGCCCGGCAGGTGCAGGTCGAGCGGGGAGAGATGGCCTACGGCCTCGTCCGGCTTGTAGCCCAGCATGTTTACGGCGCCGCTGTTGAATAGGGTAATCTTTCCCGCCGGGTCGGCGGCTATAATGGAAACCTGTGTCGCCGCATCGAGCACGGCCTTTCGCTGCGCATTGGCTGCCTGAAAGAGAGACAGGATTCTGTCCGTTTCCTCGAACTGTTTTGCCACGAGGTCAGCCGTAATCTCTCCGGCCTGCCTCGCCACCCTGACCTCCTGCCTGAGCATCTCGTTTTCTTTCAGGAGGGACTCGACGTTTTGTCCGCATGTTTTCTTATCGGTCTGCCGCATTGGCATATACGCAAGTTTATTCATTTTTATGCAAGCTTCAAAAAGCCCGCCCCGTTGAAGGCGTCTATCGAATGCACGGTGCACACAAGGCAGGGGTCGTACGATCTTATGACATGACCGAGTTCGACCGGGTTTTTCGCGTCTTTTACCTCAACCCCGACAAGGGCTTCCTCGAACGGGCCTCTTACGCCGTTTGAATCCCGCGGCGAGGCGTGCCACGCCGTCGGAGTTATAACCTGATATTGCTCTATTTTCGAATCCTTTATCCTAACCCAGTGGCCCAGAGCTCCCCTGGCGGCCTCTATAAGCCCGAACCCGTCGCCATCCGGCACGTCTCCGGGTTTGTTATAAAAAGAGCTGCCGCTTTTTATAATCTCGTCCAGCCAGATTTCCATCGCCGGCATAAGCATTGACGGACGCGCTAACCTGGCGAGTTCTCTGGTGTATACGCTCGGGCCGCCGCTTGCCAGAAGGTCTGTGAAGAGAGGATTTTCTGCTATAATCATCTCGGCCAGGGGGCCTGTTTCGGCGGGTTTTCCGTCATATCTCGGCGCCTTGGCCCATGAATACCTGCCCGTCTCCGCACCGTCGAATGAAGGCGCCGTAATGCCGGAAAATGGATGCCTGCCGCCTTCGTAACCCTTAAACCACGAATGCGCCACGTGTTCGGCAATCTTTTCCTGGTCGAAATCCCTGACGTCCGTCCCGACGGCAAATCCCGCCTTGACAAAATGCGGGCTTCCCCCGGCTTCGACAGAGGTCTCTTCCGGCATCTCAAGGGAGCCAAAACTTAAAAAATTGCCGTGGCCGGCGCCTGTTTTTTGAAGCCCCGCCTCGCGCGAAAAACGAATATAAAAACCGATTTCACCATCCCTGTGCGCCCCTGATTCTTCGAGCCATTCCTCAAGCTCTTCCCCGCTTTTAATTTCCAGCCATCGCTCAATGCTGCAACCCAGCACTCTGCGTTCATACCACTGCCGGAAGCTTCGCAACTGGTTTTTGCATTGAAGGATATCGCTTGCCCCCGGCAGGGCAACCACTCCGCCCGGCACCATGAACGAGGAATGGGGCCACTGCCCGCCCAGGATTGCCACTATCTCGAGCGCCCGTCTGGTTTCGGCTATGGTTTCGAGCGCGGTAATGCCTTTCAGTGGTGAGTAGCGGCGCACGGCCTCCTCGTAAAGGCTGTGTTTTTTATACGCCCTGTTTGTGAAATCCACCGCGAACATCAGGAAGGCGTGTCGCATGTCGCTCTGGATATGCTCTGTCATTATGGCTATGTTCCGAACCCTCCGGGCGTTATCGGGCACATCGGCGCCGCATATCATGTCAAGGGCGCGCGCGGCGGCCAGCAGATGCGTGGTGCTGCATATCCCGCATATCCTTGGAGTAATTACAAGACCGTCCAGTGCGCCGCGGCCCTTGAGCAGGTTCTCTATCCCCCTGAACATGGTCCCGGAACTCCAGGCGTCTTTAACCACTCCGCCGGAGAGCTCGACGCTTATCTCAAGGTCGCCTTCCATGCGATTCAGGGGTATGTTTATTTTTCTGCGCAAATAAGGGCCTCTTTAAATTCCCGTTTTTCTGCCTTTAAGTCTGTCCGGAGCGGCGGCGGCGGCCATGCCTTTATAGGCCATGTAATGCGCCCGGTTGAGGCCGTCGGGGAGATCGAGGGGTATGCCTTCGATATTACGCGTCTGAAAGAATGGATATGCCTGCGGGAAGTCGGGCATGGTGCATCCGAAGCACGGAACGCCGACCCTTGTCTTTGAGGTGCGTTTATTCCAGAGGAGCTTGTTGCAGGAGCCGTAGGCGAGGGGGCCGTGGCAGCCCTTATAGAAGAAAAGGCAGCCTTTCTCGCCGAATTCATGCTCCTCTACCCTGTATTCGTGGTATTCGTTTCTTGTGCAGCCCTGATGCACCAGGATTCCATACCATTCTACCGGCCTGCCGAATTCGTCCAGCTCCATTTTCACGCCCGCCGCAAGCGCCGAAAGAGTCCCCGTTATTATCTCGTAATGACATGGACATCCCGGAAGATTGATGACCGGAACCCCGGCGGCGGATTTAAAGTCCCTGCCCAGAAAGCCGCCCTTTTCCGATTGATGGAACTGAAGGCCGGTCGCTTCAACCTCGCCTACCGCGGCTATCCCGCCGTATGCGGCGCACGTCCCCACGGCTATGACATGCCCTGCCTTGTTTGCCAGCGCGGCTGCAAGATCTTTTTTGGGAGTACCGGCCATGCTGTCGAACATACCTGTGCCGTCGGGGCCGAGAATTATCGAGCCTTCGATACAGAGTATGTCGAGTTTTTCCCTGCCGGACGCAAGATTTTTGTCCAGTTTTTGTTTTTCCTGCGGGGTTATACCGGAAAGGGACGGGTGCCAGAGAAGGTCGATTCCAGACTGATTAAAGAGCTGCGGTAAATCCGGCGAATCGGCATTCAGAAGCGAAATCGAATCGCCATTGCAGCCGCCGCATTGCAGCCAATAAAGCGTAATCGACATAAAAAACTACCCTATTTGTTGTTTAGCTAAAACTGTATGTATTATCTCGGATAATAGTCTTTTAGTCAAGTTTTTTGATATGATAGCGGGATATGCCGACCCCGTTAGAGGCAGGGCGCCGAATTCTCTTGCGAAGGAAAACCTTGAAAAGTCGCCGTCCGTATATAGAAGTTTGATTTTT
>DAHWTK010000049.1 GCA_027328825.1 Nitrospirota bacterium | reverse complement strand
GGCGAGGCGTCTTTGGAAGGTTTTGAGAAAATATTTTAGGGAAAGAGATTGGGGAAAACGCTTGCTATGAAGAGAGCAGTTCCCTGCGTGCGAATGCGAAGAGCGCGGCGTACGTTACCATGCAGATAATTGCCCCGGCGGCGACCGCGTGCGGCGTGCCGACATAGTGCGCAAGCGTCCCGATTATGAGGTTGCCCACGGGGACGAATCCCAGCATTACCAGGACGTAAAGACTCATCACGCGGCCACGGAGCGCGTCCGGAACAACATGCTGGATCGCTGCGTTCACGGTTGAGAACTGGGTTATCATTCCCCAGCCTACGGCGACCAGGAGGGCGTACGAAATAAACGGCGTCCGAGAGAGCGAAAACGCCAGGAGCGCCATGGCCGATACGAACGCGGCTGTAAAGGCTATGACCGCCTTCCTTGCGCGGTATCCGAACGTTGCAAGCGAGAGGGAACCGGTCAATGCCCCCACTCCGGCGAACCCCATCATAATACCGAGTCCCTTTGCGCCGATGTGCAGGATGTCCCGCGCGAATATCGGCATCAGCGCTATGTACGGGACCATAAACAGGCTTGTTATCGAGATGAAGAGGATGAAATACCTTACGGCCGGCGTCCTTTTTACGTAGACGAGGCCGTCGCGCAGATCTTTAAGCATCGGGCGCCGCTTCGGCTTTTCTTTGGGCTTATCGAAGCGCATGATGGCCAGCATGAAGATAATCGCGAGAAACGAAAGCGCGTTCAGGTAAAAGCACAAGGCTATTCCCACCGCGCTAATAAGAAAACCGGCAGCGGATGGGCCGACGATGCGCGCGCCGTTGAATACTGCGGAATTGAGCGCTATGCCGTTCATAAGATCCTCGCGCCCCACCATCTCGATTATGAACGACTGTCTGCCGGGCATGTCGAAGGCGTTCACCACGCCAAGGCACCCCGCAAGAAGCAGGACCTGCCAGAACCTGACCACCCCCAGGCTCACCAACACACCGAGGATTGCCGCAAGCACAAGCGAAGAGGTCTGGGTAATCAGCAGAAGTCTTCGCTTGTTGATCCTGTCCGCTATAACCCCGCCCACCAGCGAGAGGAAAAGAATGGGCAGTGAGCTCATCGCCTGCACGAGCGAAAGATAGAAGGCGGAGTTCGTAAGCTTCAGCACGAGCCACCCCTGGGCCATCGACTGCATCCACGTGCCGCCGAGCGAGATGGCCTGGCCGGACAGGAAGAGGCGGAAGTTCCTGTGCCTCAGAGCTGAGAAGGTGTTGAACTTCATATTGCTTCTTCAGAAAAAAAGAGGGGGGCGTTTTGCGGGAATAACACCTGCCTCGGAGGCCAGGGAGAAGAGTTTTTCTATGGCCCGGACGCCCTCCCCGCCGAAATCGTCAGAGAATGAATTGACGTAAAGCGATATGTGGCCGTCGATTACGGAATCCTCCATCTCCTGGGCGTGCGCCTTTATGTAGCCCGTGCATTCCGCCCTGTTTTCCCGCGCGTAGATTATGCTCCGGCGGATTGCGTCTTCTACGGCCATGACGGTATCCTTCCCGAGGGACCTCTTCGCAAGGATGCAGCCGAGCGGGATGGGAGAGCCGGTTTCTTTTTCCCACCACTCTCCCAGGTCGAGGAGTTTCTTGAGTCCGTAGTTCTGATAGGTGAACCGGCCTTCGTGGATTATAAGCCCCGCATCCACCTCTCCGCTTGCGACTGCGGGCATTATCCTGTCGAACTGCATTATGCGGACGTCCTCGAAACCGCGCCCGTAGAGCATCAGGAGGAGCTGCGCCGTGGTGTAGCGGCCAGGGATGGCAATGCTTCTGCCGCGTATGTCATCGATGTTCGAGTAGTCTCTGGATACGACGAGCGGCCCGCATCCCCTGCCGAGCGCGCCGCCGGAGCGAAGCAGGCAGTAATTGTCCAGCAGATATGCCGCCGCATGAAACGATATCTTGGTCAGGTCGAGCATCTCTCCCGCCGCCGGCATTCCGGCATTGGCCGACGTTTCGCCGGTTGAAGCCGGTCTACCGGTTGAAGCCGGTCTGCCGGTCATTGCGCGCGCGTTCAGGGTCTCCACGTCCTCGAGTATTTCGCGCACTGCAAAGTCCGAGGGTATCCTGCCGTGGGTCAGGGCGTAGAATATGAAGGTGTCGTTTGGGCAAGGCGAGTATCCGAGCGTAAGCGTATTCATATTTTCTCCATAAGCTTCCTGATAACAGCCGCGCAGTTGGCGCATGCCTTCGGAATGTCCCAGCGGGCGCGGTTACGTTCTTCCACCATGTTGCTTATCCCGCGCACCTCCGCAAACGGCGCCCCGTACATAAGCGAGACGTGCGCGGCAGCCGCGCCTTCCATGTTTTCGCAAAGCGGATTCCACGTCTCTTTAATCCAGGCTGCGGCCTTCTTCGTGCCGGAAACGGCGGATACCGTTGCGAACGGGCCGGAATAAATTTTAAACGGGAACCTTGAACCGGCAATTTCCGGGGAGAGGTCGCGGACAGGGAAACGGTTGTAATATTTCACGTCTTCCGCTTCGGCAAGCGGTATGCCGGTTTTCTCGATACCCATGAAGCCTTCCGGAGAATGTATGCCGGTATCCGCATATATCTCTTCCGCCGCAAAACATACATCCCCGGCGGCGGCGCCCATGCCCGCAAACGCGCCCGCGATACCGCCCAGAATGACAATTTCAGGCCGGGTGCGACCCTCAAGATAAGCCGCCAAAGCCTGCGCGGTGTTTACCTGCCCCATGCCCGAGATTAAGACTTCGGTTCCGCCCGCGGCGCTTCTGAACACAGGCTTGCGCCCGATATTTTCCCTCTCCCAGGCTGCGCATTTCATGAACGGCGCGGCCTCAGGCTCTGTGGCAAACATTACAAGTATCATCGCACACCTTGAAGTTTAAAGGATAGCACCACAGGCGTTTCCAAGTCAAAAGAAAAAGACGGAAGCGCCGGCCCATCGGTTTCATTGACTTTAATCGTTTTTCGTGCTGTAATTCTGCCATGAAGGCGTATATCGGTCTCGGCTCCAACCTCGGAACCCGCGAAAAAAACATACAAAAGGCCGTGGATCTGCTGGAGAAATCTCCGGGGGTAAGGGTGGCCAAACTTTCCCCTTTTTACGAGACGGAACCCGTGGGAGACGTGCCGCAGGGGAAGTTCATAAACGCTGTCGCGGAAGTTTATACGGCCCTTTTCGCGCCTGGGCTTCTCGCCGTGTGCAGGAATATCGAGGACGCGCTTGGACGGGTCCGGACTGTGAAGTGGGGGCCTCGGACGATAGACCTCGACATACTTCTCTACGGCGAGGAAGTAATACAGACAAAGGAACTGACCGTTCCGCATCCCCTGATGCACGAGAGGGAGTTCGTGCTGAGGCCGCTTTCCGACATCGCCCCGGACGCATATCATCCGGTATTGGAAAAGACGGCGCAGGAGCTGCTTGAAGGGCTGGGAACGAAAGCATGAAAGTAATTAACTCCGTCTCCGATATGCAGCACTTCTCCCGCGAGGCGCGATTATCCGGAGAGACGATAGGTTTCGTCCCCACGATGGGATACCTGCACGAAGGGCATATGTCGCTTGCGCGGGAGGCAAAAACACGGAACGCGAAATCCGTCCTTTCGATATTCGTTAACCCGACACAGTTCGGGCCTTCGGAAGACTTCGCGGCCTATCCGCGCGATATGGAAGGCGACCTTGAAAAATGCGAGGCGGCCTCCGTCGATGCGGTTTTTGTCCCGAATGCCCGCGAGATTTATCCGGATGGTTTTTCCACGCATGTAGATGTCGCGGGCGTAACGGATGTCATGGAAGGAATCAGGCGTCCAGGCCATTTCCGGGGAGTCGCCACGGTAGTCCTGAAGCTATTTAACGCCGTCATGCCGCACCGGGCCTACTTCGGCCAGAAGGATTACCAGCAGACCGTCGTGATACGGCGCATGACGCGGGATTTGAACCTCGACGTGGAGGTAGTGGTAATGCCGACGGTGCGCGAGCCGGACGGCCTTGCCATGAGTTCAAGAAACGCATATCTCTCGGAGCCTGAGCGCGCCGCCGCCCCGGTAATCTACAAGGCGCTCTCTGAGGCCGGGAAGCTGTATAACACCGGAGAGAGAAACGCCGGGGTTATTGCCGCTAAGGTGCGGGAGGTCATAGGCGGCGAGCCGATGGTGAATATCGAATACGCGGAGGTATCGGACGCGGAGACACTGTCCCCGCTTCGGCAGATTCAGGCGGGTGCGGTTCTGGCCGTAGCCGCGCGCATCGGAAAGACAAGGCTTATCGACAATATCCTGCTGTAAAAATCATTGAAATCGGTCCGGCAAACAGTTATAATCAGCCACTTTTATGTATTTTTAGAGATATTATTTCCCTCTCCCTCGACGGGAGAGGGTTGGGAGAGGGTGCGCAGGATACTATGGAAAAGCATTCGAATGACGCAAATGTAAAGGAACTTCTCGACCTCCTTCAGGTAGCGCGCCTCGTGGTCTCGACTCTGAACCTCGACCAGGTGCTCGAGGCCATACTGAAGAGCGCCATGAAGCTGACAAAGACGAGCGCGGGCAGCATCGCACTTTACAACAAGAGCAGGCAGGAGCTGGAGATGCACGCCCACAGGGGCTTCTCGAAGGATTTTATCGGGAATACCAAATGGAAGGTGCGCCAGGGCGGGCTCACGGATATGATACTGAAATCCGACAAGCCTGTCGTCATATCGGACGTGGCAAAGAAGGAGTTTTTTACGAACCCCGTCGCTATAAGCGAGGGCATAAAGTCGGTCATCTGCGTGCCTCTGGTCTCCAAGGACGAGATTATCGGCATACTGTATGTCGATGATTTCACGACGAGGCGATTCGGCAAGAAGGACCTTGAGCTCCTGTCCATCCTCTCCTCGTTCGCGGCCATGAGCATAGACCACGCAAGGCTCCACGCCAGGACGAGCAAGCTGGCCGTTACGGACGGGCTGACGGGGCTTTTCAACCACCGCTACATGCAGCAGCAGCTCAGCAGGGAGTTCTGCCGCGCGGCGAGATATAAGGAAACGTTTTCGGTGATGATGATCGACATCGACAACTTCAAGAAAATAAACGACACGTACGGCCATACGTTCGGCGACAGGGTGCTGGAGAAGCTCGCGGAGATACTCAAATCATCCATCCGCGCATCCGACACCGCCGCGCGCTACGGCGGCGAGGAGTTCGCAATAATACTGCCCAAGGTGGAATCCGCCCAGGCGCTGGCCCTCGCAAACAGGATAAGGAAGCACATAAAGGACAAGTCCGCGACATTGATGAAAGGCAAGGGGAACCTCACCGTCAGTATCGGCCTGGCAAACTACCCGAAGGACTCGCAGAAAAAGATGGAGCTGATGAAGCAGGCCGACAAGGCGCTTTACGAGGCCAAGAGTCGCGGCAAGGACCAGGCCGTGGAGTACAGGGAGCTTCTCGAAATTGCATGACCTTTTAAAAATCCTTCTCGTATTCGGGCTAATAATTACCCTCCTGAAGTTCAAGTGGCATCTGGGCGGCGTCATGCTCGTCGGGGCCGCCGTCCTGGGCCTCCTGATGCGCATGACTCCACTTGCCATCCTTGTTTCCGCATGGCACGCCAGCATAGATATTGAGGCCGACTCCCTCATCGCCGCATTCGCGCTTATCATGGTGCTGGAAAACCAGCTCCGCACCACCGAGACGCTGAAGAAGATGGTGGAATCCTTAAAGCGCCTCTCCGGAGACCAGCGCATCGTCATGGCGCTCATGCCAGCGATAGTCGGCATACTCCCGTCCGCAGGCGGCGCGTATTTTTCCGCGCCGATGGTGCAGTCCACGTCCGAGGGCGAAAACATCTCGCCCAGGCGGAAGAGCTTCATAAATTACTGGTTCCGGCACATCTGGGAATATATATCCCCGCTATATCCCGGCTTCCTTCTCCTTGTCCACATGTCGGGCGCGCGGATGGAATCGATCTTCCTGCACCAGATATTCCTGACGCTCACGGTTCTCCTTACCGGGGCGCTGTTCGCGTTCAGGGGAGTGGGCAGGGGCAGAAATTATACGCCCGTGGACGGCGGCGCGGAGGCCGTTTCCGGCGTTACGAAATCTCAGGACATACGGACGCTCGCGGTTACCTTCTCGCCGATACTCGTGGTGATGATACTCGTGATGGTCTTCAAGATCGACATAGCGATAGCCCTGGGCGTAGTGGTGGCTGGCTTATTCGTTTATTTCAGATACGGCATAAAGAAGGTTTACCGCACATTCAGGGAAAGCATCACATGGAAAAGCCTGCTACTGGTATGGGGCGTTGTGGTATTCAGCGCCGTGATGCAGGACTCAGGCGCGGTCAGGACCCTGCCGGAGTTTTTCAAGGCGGAAGGTATTCCCGTGCTTGCGATAATCTTTTTCCTGCCGTTCCTGGTGGGCATGATAACCGGCATCACCCTTGCCTACGTCGGGATTACCTTCCCGATGGTCGTCCCGCTCATTGGCGGAACGCATGTGGACTTAGGGATGCTCGCATTCGCATACGCCGCCGGTTTCGCAGGCATCATGTTCTCGCCGGTGCATCTCTGTCTTGTGCTGACGAAGGATTATTTCAAGTCCGACATTTTCCCGATTTTCAGGATTATGCTGGCGCCGGAGCTTATAGTCCTTGCCGTGGCTCTTGGTGAGGCACTGCTTTTCTGACACAGGCCAGGAACTCCTCCTTCGTCATAAACCTCCAGGTCTTCTCCACCTGATGGACAAGCCTTACCATCAGCTCGTTCAAGGGCGCATCTCGCCCCAGGGCCTTGGCAATCTTCACCAGCTCGCCGTTCTGGTAATCCACCTCCGACGGCTCCCCGCGCTCAAGGCTCCCCAGAACAGGCCCCTCGCACGGACACCTTGAGAGCGACGCCACCGCTTCCGTGAACTTCCGCGACGCTTCCGGGAGCGGCGAGTCGACGAGGTCGTGCAGGCTTTTCTCATCCAGGTCGGGCAGAGCCTCTATATAAACTCCAGCCTTTTTTATGATCGTCATTCCTTCCTTCAACAGAAGCGCCGCGACCTCTGCCATCTCCGGGTCAGTGAACGTCTTCTCCACCGTTTTTCCGATTATGGCCGGAATACAGTACGGCAGGTTCAGCAGGAGGCGCGTGCAGTTGACGTGCGCTATTTTTTTACCGGGGCGCGTGCTGAAGGCCTTGGACATGAGACTCATCACCATGTCCTCGCGCCATCCGGGCGCGTCGTAGGCCTTGCCGATTACCATGTAGCCCTTGAAGTTGACGGTTACTTCTCCGGGTACGGCGCAGTTCGCTCCGAGCGTAAGTACGCAGGTGACTATGTTATCGCGCGGGAATACCTTTGCGACTATCTGCTCCGTCTTGGTGCCTTCCTGGATTGTCGCAACCGTCGCCTCCCGGCAGTAAGGCAGAAGCCTCTCAGCCGCCGGGAGCGTATCCTGCACCCTTTCCGCAAAAACCAGCACGTCCGGCGAAAAGGCAGGATAAGGCGCCATGTTGACATCCACGGATATTACCCTGCCGTCCCAGACCTGCCGCACCGTGAGGATCCTCTCATAGATACGCTCGATCTTTTCGGGAGTACCGATAAGACATACCTCTTCGCCGGCTTCGGCGAGTAGCGCGGCGATGGTGCAACCCGGAGGCGTTATCCCGGAGACTGCTACTTTCATAAATATTCCTCTATGCTATTTTTTTTATAAGCCCAAAGAGGCGCGGGAGCGGAAGCCCGACGACATTGAAAAAACATCCGCGTATGCCGCTTACGTATACCGAAAAAAGCCCCTGTATCCCGTAGGCCCCGGCCTTGTCCATCGGCTCCCCAGTCTTGACATAGTCTTCTATCTCTTTTACGGAGAGCGGCTTCACGGCGACCTTTGTCCTATCGACGGCGCTAACGACTCGCCCCGTCCCGGCGTCCGCAAGGGCTATCCCGGTCAGGACATCGTGCGTCCTCCCGGAGATAAGCTTCAGCATCCGTCTCGCCTCCGCTTTCGACGCGGGTTTGCCAAGGATCATTCCGTCCACCACCACGACCGTATCCGCGCCGAGCACCAATCCCTTCCTGTGTCTCGCCGCGACCGTTCCGGCCTTGAGGATCGCAAGACGCCTTACGTGTTCCCGGGGAGACTCGCCCGTCATGGGGGATTCGTCCGCATTGGCGGGGTCTACGCTGAAGGGCATCCCGGCAAGTTTCAGGAGCTCCCGGCGGCGGGGCGATGCGGATGCGAGAATAATCTTTTTCGTGTTCATTAGCTTCCTTCAAAAAAACTTGTTATTATTTCGTTGAATTCCACTGGCCGCTCCACGTATGGCAGGTGTCCCGCGCCTTCCATTACCGCTAACCGCGAGCCCGCTATCGCGCGGGCGAATATCTCCGCATACGAAGGCGGGATTACCCTGTCCCCGCTGCCCCAGATTATAAGCGTCGGGGCCTTTATCTTCTGGAGTTCCGGCTCGACGTCCGGGATAAGACCTCCGGCTTTGTGCATACTTTTTATCGTATCGACGGCCTTTGCCAATTCCTCCGAGGCCGAGGCTGAAAGCGGCCCGTCCGAAAGGCTCCCGTAATAATTTTTCACCTCCCGCAGGACTTCGTCCACCGTCATCGGCATATTGTCCGGCCTGTATACGCCGGCGGGAGAGACAAGCGCCAGCCTCTCGACAAGCCGCGGATATTCCGCCGCCAGCCACAGCGCGGCCCAGCCGCCCATAGAGCTACCGAGGACGGATACGCTTTCGATTTTCAAAGAGCCGAGGAATTGAAACAGGAAACGGGCATAATCCCGGACGCTTTGTATCTCCGGGCCGCGCGCGGAGCCGCCGAAGCCCGGCAGGTCTGGAACTATTACCCTGAAACGCCCGGAGAGTGCGCCGGACTGGCGGTGCCAGAGCTTTGCGGTCGCTCCCGCGCCGTGCAGGAGCAAGAGCGGCTTTCCATTGCCGCCTTCATAGTATCGGACACTGCGTCCGTTTATTGTGATGTCGTATCTGGTCAAGACACCGTTACTTTCTTTTCGCAGGAAAAGAAAGCAACCAAAGAAAAGTGGAACAGCTTATTTTTTACCGGTTCAATATCTCCGCCGCCTCTTTGGCGAAATATGTGATTATTATGTCCGCCCCCGCGCGTTTTATGCCGATTAGGGATTCCATCATGGCGCGTTTGCCGTCCATCCAGCCGAGCTTCTCCGCAGCCTTTATCATGGAGAACTCGCCCGAAACGTTATAGGCCGCGATGGGGAGGTCGGTGTTCTCGCGCAGGCGGCAGATTATGTCGAGATACGGCAGGGCGGGCTTTACCATGACTATATCCGCGCCTTCATCGATGTCGAGCTCCGCCTCTCGCAGGGCCTCGCGCGCGTTGGCCGGGTCCATCTGGTGGCTGCGCCTGTCTCCGTACGCGGGTGTGGATTCGGCGGCCTCGCGGAAAGGCCCGTAGAAAGACGAGGCGTATTTCACGGCATAAGACATTATCGGCGTGCCGGAGTAGCCGTCGTCGTCGAGCGCCTCGCGTATTGCGCCCACGCGCCCGTCCATCATGTCCGAGGGCGCGACGATGTCCGCGCCCGCCCTTGCGTGAGAGAGCGCCTCCTTGCAGAGCAGTTCGACGGTCGGGTCGTTCAATATCTCGCCGTTTTCAACAATCCCGCAGTGGCCGTGGTCGGTATATTCGCACAGGCATACGTCCGTTATAACCATAAGCTCCGGCACGGCGTCCTTTATCGCGCGTACGGCCTGCTGGACTATGCCGTCCTCGGCGTACGCCTCGGAGCCGCGCGAGTCCTTGGACGCCGGGATTCCGAAAAGGAGCACGGCGGGGATTCCAAGCGAAAACGTCTCCTTCGCGTCCCGCACGATGTTATCCACGGACTGCTGGAAATTCCCGGGCATCGAGGATATTTCCTTCTTGACGTTTCTCCCGTGCGCAACAAAGAGCGGATAGATAAAATCGTCCGGGGAAAGCGCGGTCTCGCGCACCATCCTCCTTATCGTTTCGTTCGAGCGCATCCGCCTCGCGCGGTACTGTGGGAAAAACATTTCAAACCTCCGTAATTTCTTCTTTTGTAGCTGCCCCATTCATGTGGCGATGTAAACCGCCTGATAAATCAGGCGGCTACATCAGACCCTGGGTTCCCGCCGGAGCCTGCCTAAGGTCATGCATAAAACCGGGGCGGGAATGACGGCGTAATCGCTAATGTACCGTGGTCTTCTGCCCCGGCATCTGAAGGGGCGACTGTATCTCACCGAACTGCCTCTCGTATCCGGCTATATTCTCCGCGAGCGCGGCAAGGAACTGCTTGGCGTGCACGGGATTGGTTATAATCCGTGCACGCACGACGGCTGAATCCTTGCCCGGCAATACCGCAGCGAAATCGAATATGAATTCGTTGGGATTATGCACTATGCTGGCGACGTTGGAATAAACTCCGGTCTCGACATCCGGCCTGAGCTCGAAGGTCAGTCCGCCGGGCACGTCTTTCGGTTTTTCCGCCATCTTATCTCCTTTTTTCAGCAGCAGGAGCCGCCGTGCCCGCCTCCGCAGCCGCAAGACGAGGCCCCGGTCTCCTTGATTATGAAGCCGTGGTCTTCCGAGAAATCCACTTCGAGGCCGTCCATCATCGCGTCCGTCTCCGGGTCGAGATAGAAATTAACGCCCTGCATCTCGAAGCTCAGGTCGCCCTTTTCGCCTTTCTCGACAAGGTCCATCTCGTAGTTCTGCGACGGGCCGCAGGAGCAGCAGGACGACTGCGCCATGAACGCCTTTATCTTTACACCCAGGCCCTTTTCCTCCTGGGCCTCCAGGACTTTTTTGAATTCGCTTACCGCCTTTGCGCTGACTTCAAGCATTTACTTTTCTCCTTTGAAATAATCAATTATAGCGGAAAACATGGATTCCGCCGTATATTCACGCGGGATAATCGAAACCTTAAGCCCCGCATCCTCAGCCGTCTTCGCCGTCACCGGCCCTATGCACACAATAGCCGCCCCTGAAAGCGCCTTCCCCGCTGCGCCGGCCTTCGCCGCCGCATCCAGAAAATTCCTGACAGTGGACGAGCTGGTAAAGGTAATGACCGTCGGCATGTCGCCCGCGAGCGCGTCTTTTATTATACCATCCAGGCCCTTCGGAGCTATCGTCCTGTAAGCGACCGCAACATCCACCACCGCGCCCGCCTTCCTCAGCGCGTCCGGCAGAACCTCCCTCGCCGTTTCCGCCCTCGGATACAGGAATTTCCTGCCTCCGACGCCCTCCCTCGAAAGGGCGGAAACCGTCCCTTCCGCCACAAATTCATCCGGAACGACGTCCGCCTTCAGGCCGTTTTTCTCAAGCGCCTGCGCCGTCTTCGGCCCGACGGCGACAATCCTCAGCCGCCTCAGCCCCTCAAGCCCTCTTCCAAGCTCCGCCATCCGAAGCAGAAGAAACCGGACGGAATTTGCGCTTGTAAATACCGCATAGTCGTAGGAAGAAAGATTCTCAATCCCCCTGTCGATGCCGGACGTATCCTCCGGCAGAACAGTCTCTATCGCCGGGACGGAAACCACTTTCGCGCCCGCGCCTTCAAGCATTGCGCTTAATTCGACGGACTGTTCCTTCGCGCGGGTGACGACCACGCGGACGCCTGAGAGCGGCCCTCCGGATGCAGGTTTCATTTCCCCTTCGCGGCGCCTGTTTTATTTTTCGGAGGCGCCGTTATCGACATGTCCTTCAGCGCCGGGGCCGTTACCAATATGTTCTTGAGCGCCGGAGGGAGCGGCTTGAGTCTTAAAAACAGCACGGAGATATCGCCAGGATTCTTCCCGGGGAGGAATTTCTCGTTAAATGAAGCCGACTCTTTCTGGAGATTCGCGTCTTTTTTGACCGCCACTTTGAGAGCAGCCAGCGCCTCGGTCTCCTTCCCCAGCTTGTTATAGGACAGGGCCTCGAAATACAGCGCGAGGACACTGTCGGGGTTGAGCTTCGAGGCCTCCCTGAACCGACCGGCGGCCTCTTTATATTTGCCTTCCGAGAAGAGGAGCAGGCCCATGTTGTTCACCAGTGTGGAGTTTTTCGGGTTTGCCTTGTACGCTTTTTTATAGCAGTCCTCCGCGTTGGCGGTATCCCCCGCAAGGTAATAATACCAGCCCATATCCGGCAGGATAATTGCCGGGCTTACGCCATTCTTCATGGCCTCTTCACCGGTGCTGACCACGTTTTTTAAAAGCCCGTTCATACCCCAGTAGACGTCCATGAGCGAAAGATATGCCTGCGGGGCCTTCGGTTCTATCTTTATAGCGTTATTCAAAGCTGGTACGGCGGCCATCGCCCGGGACGCCTTTTTGTAATCCCGTGCCAGGTGAAACCAAGATTTATAGCTCTTCGGCTCAAGCTCGGTAACCGTCTTGAAATCCTTTATCGCCTCACCCCAGTTTTGCTGCAACTCCGCCCAGAGGCCGTTGCCGTAATATCTCCGGGCCTTCTCGCTCCTGGTTTCCTTGTGAGGTTTCTTCGCCTTCTTCGCCTTCTCGGCTTTCTCGGATTTTTTAACCGGGGAATTCTGCACCTGGGGCTTCGCCTGGTCCGCAAGTGCCGCGCGCCCGGAGCACACAACCGACAGAACCAGGAATACAGGCAATATTTTACGGAACATTATCGTCA
>DAHWTK010000048.1 GCA_027328825.1 Nitrospirota bacterium | reverse complement strand
TGCTTCGGCGACTTCTAAGCTTTTTGACCAGAAAGCGTCTGTGAGGCTTTTAGCTGCTCGTTCAAGTTGCTCGGCCCAGCTGTCTTCAATCTCAGGGACAAAGTAGGTTTTCCTGGCCAGTTCAGTCAACTCAATCCATGTGCCAACCAACACACAAGCCCTCGCGCCGCTCTTTGCCACTTCGCGCCGCAAGAACCTGGCAGAAGTCCTGTCAGGGGTCAATAGGAAATGTATATTGATGAAATCCATTTAAAATATTCCTTGATATAAGAAACGTGGCAAATATAAAAAGCCCATCCCTGAGCTTTGAGATGGGCCATTCAATCAAGTCCAACTTCAGAGCCCATGACCCAAGAGGCTTCAGGTACTACTCGAACGTAAGACTTGCTTAATATTTCGATGCTATTCTAAACTATCATAGCCATTGAAGTCAATTAATAGCGCGATATTTCATTAATTTTCGGTCCTTACCGAGAAGCTTCCAATTCTTCCTTTATAAACTCCGCTAAGGGTTTGATCCGTCCACGGACCGACGCCTCCTCAAGGGCCGACATATAAAGCTCACGCCTTGCCAGTCGGATGACAGTCCAGGGATAACCGCCCGAGGCAAGCATCGCGTTCATGAGGAACCTGCCCATCCGTCCGTTGCCGTCCATGTACGGGTGGATGAACACGAAGACGAAATGACCGAGGACGGCGCGGACGCCTGCCTCCCGTTCTTCCTTCAGCAACCCAAACAGGGTCTCCATGCAGTCGAGCACGGCCTCCTTGGGAAGCGGGACGTGCTTGGAGCCTTTTATATAGACTTGTCCGCTCCGGTAACCGGCGAGGTCCGAGGGCTTCAATATGCCCGCCTGTACGGAAGGGGAGAACATCTGCGAATACCATTTGTGGTGGTCTACTCTGACGACCTCGCCCGGATTGCTCCCGGCGAGTATCTTCCTGATGCTATCCTCCACCGCCTTGAACGCCAGGCTGTATCCTTTAGCGGCCAGGGCGTCTCTTTGCTGCCTGTCCTGTTCGTCCTCAGGGTTCCATTGCCCGCCCCTGACCCGCTCGATAAGACCCGCCGTGACCTCGTACCCCTCTATCGAGAGTGAATTGTAGGCGTCGTTGACGTAAAGTTCCTCAACCTTCCTGATAAACTGCTCAGGGTCTTTGGGCATTCCCGGTGCCTTTGGAAATACGGCAAGCACGTCCTCGCGCATTGACTTCCAAAGGGCTTCGACTCTTGACACGTATGGAGAAATAACCCGCGTACCGCCAGTAAGCGCAGGGGCGTCTCGCTCGAAAGGATTGGAGAGCCGTATCCTGTAACCCGCCGCCTCCATTCCCTTCACGATGCGGCTTGCCATCTCTTCCTCGCCCAGGAATTTATACGCCCCGGCCAGCCTGCCCGCTATCGCAGTGTTCCCGCCCTCAAGCAGAATGCGCAGGAGTTGCGAGGCATCCCTGACAATCCTCAGCGCGAGTTCCGTGTCTGTCGGGTCGTTCTTGAATGTCGCAGGTTGGAGCCTGCATAAAGCGGAAGGCAGGTCCATTGTCCAGAGGCCGTTTAAGTTCGTCCGGCTCTCGGGAAACCGCTTCTCGTCCTGATATATCAACAGGGACGTATTAAAAGGCATGGCGAGGTTTTGTGCTACCTTCTTCCTGGTAATCACTATAAGCTGCCCGGGGACGATGGTTGAGCCCACGAGTAGCTTTACCGAAGCCTCCGGTGAGAAACAATACTCGTCGTCAAACCTTTCGCTCAGGTATCGCCGGACAAAGGCCCAGTACGAGGCGTACCAGGGAGTGCTCATCCCCTCTGGCAGGGTCGGGTTGGTTACAAGCAGCCAGCCTCTTGTAATCTCTCTCAGGAACCCGCTTCTTATCAGGCGCTCGCGGTGGGTCCTGCCTATCTCGGACGAGCGGACAATGCCCTCGCGCTGCACTTTCTTCATGACCTCAAGTGAGGCTGCCAAAAGCTCGCTTGGCGTTGCCATAAAATCTCCCGTGTGAAATCTCTATACTATAATGATGTTATTTCTCTATATTCTGATGTTGTAAAATTACTATAATATGACGCTGACATCTTACTATTGTTTTATGCTTTTTGCAATAGTTCTGATACAGTTTTTGTTACAGCGGTTTGAGACAAACTGAAACGGCAGTGGTCTTGTTCAAAAGGGTTGAAACGGGCTGAACTGCCTCGTTATGGCAGTAGTCATAAGTGTAGCAGTATTGTAGCAGAATCCTCCCTAACAGACCAAGTTGTCGTAATCATTGGAAAATTTGGACAGTTTAAAAGAACTTGTTTTCCAGTGGGATAGCCGATTCCTCAGACCAGCAGCTCACTTAGAGGTTCTGCCCATTTCGGATTCACACGGCAGGGTCGCTGGTTCGAAACCAGCATCGCCTACCATAAAATCAAAGGGGTTACAAATTTTCGTGACCCCTTGGTTATAAACTTACCGCCGGTGCATAAATGTTTCTACTGGCTTCTTAATTATTTCGGGTCCAACACGCTACCGACAAAAAGGACTGCCCCCGTGTTTTTATGCAGTATCAGGAATACGAAAGGGTGGTCGGCGTTAAACACCACTGTATGCGGCAAGCTCTTGGTGCCCATCACAACGGCGGTGGCGGCCGCCGCCGCCGTGCCTTCCTCGGTGACCTCTACGTCTGCCTGGTGGATCACTCTGGATATATACAGTCCCTTATTGCCGGTCATTCCTGAAAAGTTGGCCTTCATCTTGTCGAACGCGTCCGGCATTCCCATATACGCCAGGTCTTTGTTCAGGTAATATCTGGCGTCGAACTTGAACCTGGGCAGAGAGACTTCGACATCCGAACTGTAAAGCGCTGAAAGCCAGCGGCGGATGTTCTCGAACGTAAGCCCGGGTACCAGTCCCGTCAGGCCCCCGTCCGGAAGTAGCACCACCATAGAGAGGTCACCGCCCTTGTAAGGCAGCTCCAGCACCTTCAGGCCATATTCAAGCTCCGCATACCTGAATCGCCCCCTCTGATGCATCATCTGCACATTCACCTTCACTTCGGGCGTCTTGTAAAAAGGCGCGGTGGCGGTATCTTTTTCATTGAACCTTGATTCCCAGACGCCTTTGAAGTAGACAGCGTCGGTCAGCACGAGCCGGGTCAGCCTGGTCACGTCTCCCTTGCCGAGCAGGTCTTTTATCCTGCCTGCGGTGGCATCCGCCACCGCCTTGTTTATGGTCTTCCTGCTGGCCTCGGTCCTTTTCACGAAATCAAGCGTCCTGAACCCGCCATCATAATAAGTCTTTATAAGACCCTTAAAACCAGCGCTGAACCTATAGTCATTCTGGCCCCAGAGCGCGTTCGATATGTAGAGTTTATAGTCCCGCCGCTCTTTATTGAACAACTGGTTGTCCAGCTCCATGAATGCGGGGTGCAGCGCGTCCTGGGACCGGAAGTGCAGCGTCCGGGCCATCTGGGTCTCGGTGTCGCCCCTGGCCCCGGCATAGGTCATCGCAAGGGCGGTAGATATGCTGAAGGGCGAAATAAGGACGTTCTTACCGGGGTTCTCGCCGCTTATCTGCCTGAACAAGTCAAACGCGAACCCTCCGTTTCCATCCACCAATGCCGCAGTATTGTTTTTCCCCGCGGCATTAGCCAGGGATACGGAAAATATCATGAAACCCAACAGCAATACCGCGCAGACCTTGGCTATTTTCATTCTGTCCCCCTCTGTGCAAGCATTTTTTTTATGCTCTGGGCGTCCGGGGCGTCAGGCACGAGCGACAGGTATTTCCCAAGGTCCGCGCCCGCTTTGTCCGGTATGCCGAGCACCCATTCGAGCACTCCGCACAAGCGGTAAACCTCCGGCATGTCCACCCCGGCGTTTTCGGCGGCATCCCTGGCCTCGCTGCAATAATAAAGCGCGGTTTCGTAGTCGTGCTCTTGGCTGGCCTTTTCCGCTGCATCCTCCGCCTTGTCGAGCAGCATGTTGGCGGCTAGTCGCACCGCCACTGGGTCACTGGATGATTTCAGCTTGATAAGCAACCTGTCGTTTTCTTTCAGCATGGTTCCAAGCAGTCGGGGACCCAGCCACGCGGCGACCCTGCCGTCAAGTATTATGTCTTCCTCCCCCGGAAGCAGGACGGCACCGTTCTCAATAAGTATCCTTGCAACCTCCATATACTTCTGTGACGTCGCAGTATCGATTTCTGCATCCGTCAGGAAACCCTGTAACGCGAAATGCAGGAGACTCTCCCGCTTGGAGGAATACGGTGCTACTGGCGTGTTTACGTCCGCGCCGTGTTTCACCAGCAGCCGGACGTATTCCGGCCGCGGCGAAATTATCGCGCTGCTCACAGGGGTTACGCCATCCTTGTCTTTTAAGTTCGGGTTGGCTCCCTTAGTAAGCAGGTACTCTATGTATTTTGGGCTGACGTCGCTCATTATTGCGTTCAACAGAAGCGAATGGCCTTTGCTGTCGGCCGCGTTGACGTCCGCCCCAGACGCCACGAGGATATCGGCAATCTCCAGGCTGCCGCTGTTTTCCATGGCCGAAGACAGTGCGATATTGCCGTTCGTATCCGCCGCGTTGACGCCCGCGCCGCTCGCTATCAGCAGCTTGACCTTGTCCTTGGCGTCTTTATCCGTTCCAGATATCGAACTCATCATAAGGGCGGTTTTGCCGCTTTCATCCCTGGCATTTACATCCGCTCCGTGGTCCAGAAGCAGCTTCACGTCCCTGGCGCTGCCGCTTATTACAGCCTCCTGAAGGGGAGTGAACCCATATTCCGGCTTGTTCGGGTCCGCCCCGCCGTCGAGGAGCTTTTCGAGAGTAGAGGTATCCCCCATATGCGCGGCCTCCCAGACGGTGGCGCTTCCAAGGATGGTGAACCCTCCCTCACCTGATTTAGCTCCGTCAACGAATATATCGACTGTGTACCTTCCGGGATAGAAAGTGTCCGCTTCGTCGCTGCCGTAATAGAACTTCTTGTTGGCCGTACGCTGTTTCGGGCCGAAGACGGCGACCATGGACTCGCTGGATGACTCTTTCCCGCAGGGGCCGTGCCATACTATCGTGACCAAATGACCCAGCCGCTTCCTGGTCCTTTTTTCGAGCTGCATCTGAACATCACAATAAACGTAATGCGTTTTCTTCCTCTCAAACTTATCGGCGTATCCCTTCCCTTGATAATCGGGAGGCCCGGCCTCGTAGAAACAGAGCCGGGCAATCCTTACGTCATCTTGCGAAGGCCCAGCCGCGTCAGGAAGCTCCGCGTCGCGCAGCCCAAGCCTGCTGGCGCGGTCGATGGCGAGTACCCCCCATGTATCCTTGAAGAGTATATACAGGGATCCCCCCTGCATGTATATCTCGTGCTCGCGCGTCTTCAAGAACACGATCGGCCCGGAGTGGCCCACCAACCCGATCTCATAGCCGGTGGAATAGAAGAGACCGGCATTGGGGTCGTAGGCGAGCGACCGGATGTTGTCGGCCAGTTCGCAGACCTTTGTCACGCTCTGGTCGGCTTCGGAAATCCTCAGTATCGAATTTCCGACCGCCGCAAATGTGACAACGCCGTTGCCGGCGACTGCGTTTATCGGCTCGCTGCTCGCAAACACCTTTTTGTAACCCTTGATGAACTTCCGGGTAGCCCCGGCGTCCGGACCGTCCTCCGGCCGCAGCAGGTAGACCGCGTAACCGCCGGAGGCCTCGTCCCATCCCGCGATATACAGGCAGTCGCCCGCGCCCTTGTATATTTGGGCATCCGGCACCGGCAACTTTGCTATGGGCTGGAAAACCGAGATAGGGAAACCCTTTTTGTCCCTTTTAATATCCTGGGACGGCACTATAAAACCTATGTCTGTGGCCGTGGCTATGATGAGCGCACCGTTGTCCAAGTGGACGAAGCCCCTGTACGGCTGCGATACCGCGGTGACGTAACTGTCAGCCGCATTCAAAATGTAGCTATCATTCATGCCGATGAAGGCGCGGCCCAAATTATCCACGGAGAAGCGGAGGCCGTATACGGCTTGCCTCCTGGCCTTGTCCGCATTTAGCGGGGGAAGTACCCAGCGGATACCCGCATTGCAGTCCGCCGGGAGCATTACGGTAGTATCGGGCAGAAGCTCCGGTATCCGTTTTTCGGAGGCAGCGTACAAGGGCGCGGCCATAAACAGGAGCATGAGCGTGGTTACCGCATATGTCTTCAGAAAACTAGTCATTGCCCGTACCCACCCATTCCCTTACGGCCTTTCGTCCTTTATTGTCCTCGCCATTTATTATCCCATCTATTTCCTTGTCGTCCATCGGCACGCCCACCGCGCTGGAGGAGTTCCGCATGAACTTGTAGAGTGCCTCGTCCACAATGTTGGCGTACCGCCTGCCGCCTTCCACCGCCATCGAGCCGCGCGGTCCGATTACCTTGTCGATTACAAAGTCAAGGCCGTCCGATATGGCCTTGTGCGCCTCATGTGACTTCAGGGCTATGAACACCTTCCCGACAGTGAGCATGTTTCCGAAATTTTCTCCGGCCTTCTCGCCCATGTGCCCTTCCACGGCCTCCTGGGCCTGCATCTCGAAATATGCCACGGACTTGTCTGCATAGAAGTCGCTGAACGGCACCTCCTTAAGGGAATCCGGTGTTTTGTCCGGGCTTGTCTCCCGCATCTCAGACAGCCCCGCGCCGGTGATGTTTACCGGGTTTTTCAGGAGGTCACCCGTGTGCAGCTTCAGCCGTAGCATCTCCCTAGCCTCCGCCGTGAGCCCCGGGACGGACACCGCCTTGTCCCAAAGCGTATTGCGCTTAACGAGGAGCCTGTCCATCAGAGCGTCTTCCTCCGCGGTCAAAAATCCCTTGCCGTAGAGCGCGTCTATCTTCCGTTGGCATTCCTGAGCCTTTCGCCATTCGTCGAGGGTGAGGCCGCCTATCTTCGGCCCGGTAGCCGCCGGGCCGGGCTGGGCCGCTGCCGGCGCAGCCCGATATGCGGCGAGCATCTTTTTCGCCTCCGAGGCTCGGCGCTCGAACGATTTCTGCTCTTTTGTCATTCGCTCTGCGCGCTCACGCGCTGACCGTTCCCCTTGTTCCTTCCTGTTAAGCGCGTCCTTCGCATTCTGAAGGTTCTGCTTAATCACTGCGTCGTTTGGGGTAAGCTCCAGCGCCTTCTCGTATTGCCCGATGGCGTCTTTGTAGTCGCCTTTACTGTACGCGGTGTTTCCCCGGTCGTTCAGCCCGTGCGCCTGTTCCCTGTTCTGGGAAGCCTGTTCCTCGTCGTTTTGAGAGTTGTCGAACCACTGCCATAACCCGCGAGGCCGGTTGTCGTCGTCGTGCCTGTTATCGTAACTGCTGCCGCCCCCGTAGCCGTCCACCGGCGCGGGCGGGCTCGCGTCGGGCACTGAACCGGAGCTGCCCGCCATATCCTGCAACTGCTCGAATGCGCCAGCGAAGGCGGCGCGGCAGTGAAATAACGGTATGACGGCGATAAGCGGAAACGCAAACACCAGGAAGCAGACGAATTTGCGCATGGTTCAGCCTTCGTTTTTGATCTGTAAACGTAAATGTTTTTATTGTTTTATAATTGTGATATTATGTCGGTTAAAGGTTAAATGTCAAGCAGTAATGAGCTTTTAACGGCTCTGGCCGCGATGGCTGCGGTTTTTTCACACCGCCCTGTCGGGACAACCCATGCTTGATGGATAACAAGTCATTTTGTCTGGCATGAGGAGGTATGGTAATGAAAGGCCGGTTGCCTTGTATAACAACTGTTACGGCGCTGTTTGTCCTGAGTCTCTCAATCTCCGTAAATGCCGGGGAGCTCGAAAATAGGCTCGTAATATGTGCCATGATGGGGGACGTCGCTTCTGTAAACACACTTATTCTTAAAGGCGCGGACGTCAACGCGCAAGACGGGACTGGCGGCGAGACCGCCTTGATGGCGGTGGCAAACGGGTTTGGAGAGATAGGTGACGCGGAAGTTGCGCAGCTATTGATAGACAAGGGAGCCAAAACCGAGATCAAGAACAAAAACGGATATACGGCCCTTATCATGGCCGCGGATAAGGGGAATGAGGGCGTCGCCAGCGTGCTCCTGAACTCCGGGGCTCATATAGAGGCCCGGGATGCGCACGGCATGACGCCGCTGATGCACGCGGCCCTGTCCGGCAAGAAGGGCGTCGCCGGTTTGCTCATTGACAGGGGTGCCGACGTAAATGCGGTTGCCGGCGGTTTTATGCGGTGGACTCCGCTAATTCTTGCTGCGGATAGCGGAAAAGCCGACATAGTACGTTTATTAATAGAGAAAGGGGCCAAAATTGAGGCCCGGGACCAGTACGGCTACACGGCCCTCATGAGGGCCGCGGATGAAGGCCGTGCCGATGCAGTGCGGGCGCTCGTCGATAAGGGCGCGGATATAAATGCAAAGGACCCGAACGGCCAGACCGCGCTGGACATGGCCAAGGCTGGCGTCGTCGTAGTAATCCTGAAAAAAGCTGGCGCAAAAGAATAGTCGAGCATGCTTCGGTGTTGTTTGCTATTTGCAACTTAAGGTTAAATGCTGGATGCAAAGCAGTGTTCAACTGTAGCAAAAATGTAGCAGAATTTTACCGACTTTATGGAAAATATGGAAGCATTGTAAAATCTGGAAAGAAACTTGATAGTACATATTTCAGTTGGATAGCCGATTTCCCAGACCAGCAGCCCACTTAGCGATTTCCTACCAATGAAATTCACACGGCAGGGGTCGCTGGTTCGAACCCAGCATCGCCTACCATAAAAATCAAGGGGTTACAGTTTCGGCTGTAACCCCTTTTTCGTTCAATGGGCTAATTTTGGGCTAATTTGTTTTCAAACTGCCACTTTCAGCGTCATTTCCTGGTCAAGAACTTCAAGGGCCTTCACCTTGTGAGAAGGGGCAAGGTGAGCATACCGGAGAGTCATTTTAATATCCTTGTGCCCCATTAGTTCCTTTACGGTTGTTAAATCCACTCCTGCCATGACAAGGTGAGAAGCAAAGGTATGCCGTAAGTCGTGAAAATGGAAATCTGAAATCCCTGCATCCTTGCAAGCCTTTTTAAAGGATCGTTTCACGCTGTCAAAGGGTTTGCCGTCCTTCTCGTGAAAAACGAACCTGTGGCCGTCCACGTTGTTTAAAGCAAGCTCCTGAAGCTGTGCCCGGAGTGTGCCGTTAATCGGTATCTCCCGCCGCTCTCCGTTCTTTGAGGTATGAAGCAGGATAAAACCATGCGTTAAATCTACCCTGTCCCAGGTAAGCCCAAATATCTCCCCCCGCCTCATGCCGGTATTTAATGCAGTAACAACCATCGGCTTAAGGTGAGGGCCGCATTTATTAATTAATGTCCCGCATTCGGTTTTACTCAAATATCTAAGCCGCCTGTTATTTTCTTGCAGGAGCTTGACTTTTAAGGCCCCTTTTATCGCTCCATCTGAAACCATTCCCCATTCGGCGGCCTTATGAAGCATATGCTTAAGAAGTGCCAATTCTTTATTGACAGTAGCCGGTTTTCGGCCTTCCTTAATCCTCTTTGCCTGGTATTGCTCAACCGCCTTTGTGGAAAAGGCAGGAAGGGGTATATCTCCGAATTCTCTGATAAGAAGCTGTGTCCTTATTTCTTTGCTTTCAAAGGCCCTCTGATGCTCGGCCCATACGAGGTAATCTTTCACAAGGGCGGAGAAAAGGACGGCCTTTTTATTTTTGTCCGGGATTATCCCTTCCATTGCCTCTTTGCGCCGTTTTCCTAAAAGGTATTCGGCCTCAGTCTTGAGCGTGGTCTTTGTGCTTTCTTTCTTCTGCTTGCCGTCCGGCCCCGTCCACCTAATCCACAAGTAAGGACTTCCGGCCCGCTTGAATATACCTTTAGCCTTTGCCATGTTTGCCCTCCCGCTTTACACCTTCTTCAAGGAACTTTATTATCAAGTCTTTCATGGTCATGTCATTCTGAACTGCTTTAAGCTTGATTGCCTTCCATAGCTCGTCTGGTATGTCCCTTAGCAGGTAGGTCTTCATTCCTCACCTCTTGGTATAATTTATGATATATTAATATCATATAGTATCTTTGTTGTCAAGAGGTTTTTCGGCCCTCGCGCGCGCGTAGTTGTCGGAAAACTCCGCCATAAAAGTTGAAAAAAATGTCAGGATTTATCAGGAGGGCGCGCATGGGAATATGTCTAAAAAAGGTTAAGTTTTGCTAAGTGCAATGCCTCGTTCTCAAGCTTTTAAGCATCGACATTTATCAACATCACTCGCGCGCCCGCGCGTAATGCTCACTGACCCTCTGAATCCCGACTTTTCCCTACTTTTTTGGGATATTAAACCTCTAACTTTTTCTAACCTCCGCGCTCTAAAAGGTTAAGTTTTGTTAAGTGTAACTATTTTCCTGATATTGACATTTGCTAACATCCCTCGCGCGCCCGCGCGTAGTTCTGCCAAAATTAACGCGGATTATAAGCGGAATCGGGCTTTCAATAAAAGGTGATGTTTATTCAAATCATTGCTTTTCAGGTATGATTCAAATACTTCTGGATGTTTCCGTAACCAGTCCACTCTTTTATCATGTTCTTTGGAACTCCGGTAAGTGAGGTTATAGCATTGCCTGCATCCGAAATACTTCCCGCCGCCCAAGTATAATACTCCCACCCGGTGATTGCAGTCCCGGCCATTCACAACCAGGGGACATACAAACCACCATCGGCGTCCCCCGAAATGACAGGGAGTTGAAGTCAACCTTACCTTGTAATCCAGGTCTGTTTTTTCGCCGGAGTGATTATCCGTCTGGGTATATAGAAAGCGGATATATTCATCTCCTTCAATCGTCGAAACCGTGAAGCTAATACTGCCCGTCTTCACTCCCCCACGGCTCCAATTCATCCCGCCATGACGGATGCCCTCAACATCAAAGTAATGATGATCCTTTAAAAATTTCACCGATATTGATTTGCAGTCTTCGGTTGTTAATCGACTTGAATGAGACCACCGGCCCATGATTAATCTCCTGAAAATTTTTTCCTAAATCATTAAGGAAATGATAACAGGTTCATCCGATGCCAAATAGCTTAACCTTTCGATATATTTGAAGTTATTCATTGTTTGTTGCCTCGCGCGCCCGCGCGCGTATTGTTGCGGAAACTCATGCCGAAAAAGGCTATTATCATCACGCGCGCGCGTAGTGCTCTAAAAACTCGTATGGGCGACCGGATTTTGAGGACTCTTTGAATACTAACTTTTCCTCACTTTTTGCGCGCCCGTAGTTTGGAAATCGCTATCAAAAAAAGTTCTAAAAAAAATCCCTATCTCTGGCAAGATATAGAATACTCTTCAAAAATGGAAATATAATTCAGTCTGTTTCAGCCCCTACAGCACCAGTTTTGGAAATATCAGGTGCGTAATGGGCAGTTTTATTTCCATTTCGGGTGCTGTGCATTTCCATTTCGGGTGTCGCTTTCAATCTTGGTTTAGGAAGAAAGCATTTCCATTCAATAGCCTTAAATCCTTCTTTGCCGTATTCTTCCCAGCGTCTTGACAGCCTGAAAATGCTGAAGCTTCTACAGTCGCTTTTCATCCCGCCTCTATCTACCGGGTCAATGAACCCTTTTCCTACCAACTCCTGAATTATGTTGTAAAAAGTGGCGTTGCCAAAGCGAAGTTTTTTACCTTCGGTATATGAGAAAGTAAACTTTACTTCATAGCGTTGAGGGTCGTTATAAGTGAGCTTAACCTTTCCCAAGAAATAAGGAAGGGCGTGTCCGGCGGAGTGTTTCAATTTTCGATATGCCGGGTGATTGAGCATATCCCACGGCAAGGCAACAAAAGGCGGTAGCCGTCGCTGGTCTTGATGCTTGTTTCCCGCTCGTTTTCTCTTTTTGTAGGGATCGGACATGAAACTATATTTAAGCCGCCGTTTATTCGGAAATGTGCAAAATCGCCCTTTTTACGTTTTTTCCTGCTTTCCCTTTGTCCGAATACTTGCCGGGGGAGATTAATCCCTGAAATACCCCTTTTTCGCATGTTTCAGACGCAAGGAATCAAATTTCAGGACTGTCCTCACCCCGATTTTTCTTCCGTTCGGGGTTAAATGGCATGAACGGATGAAGGGGACACCGCATAACCTGGCAGTCCACCTTCCCATCCTCATACCCGCAAACGCAGTCATAGCAGGCGGCAAGCATCGCCTCTTTACGGGTAAGCTTTCCGCCCTTGAGGTGCTTAGCCAGTTCACGGCGGCCCCGCGCTGATATGCCGAAAGTCAACTCAGATTTTCTTTGCAGGGTCTTCATGCGCCCTTCTCCATGCCCTTAGCCCATTCCAAAAGCTCAACCGGATCAAACCTGCGGCAACGGCCTACAAGGTAGCTTTTCAGCCCGTCCTTTTTTTGCGCCGCCCATAAATACAGAGTGCCCGGCTTGACGCCGATTAAAGCCGCCCCTTCCTTAACGTCGATAAGCTTTCTTTCCATTTCGTCCACCTCCATGTTTATAAAAATGAAAAGCCTACAGGTTATTCAATCCTGTAGGCCAATATAACAAGTCATCTCAAGCGAGTATATACGCTTATAAGGTTCACCCTTATAAGCGAACAAATGGCTATTCTCTTTTTATATCAATGCGTTTTATCATTTCATCTGCTTTATTGTAAGCATCTAAAATTTTGTCATAAATATTTTTTACAGCCTTATTGTATGTAGGGTTCAGGTCTTCATCGGGATTACCGCCCCCTTGCAAATAAACAACC
>DAHWTK010000047.1 GCA_027328825.1 Nitrospirota bacterium | reverse complement strand
CGCGATCTGTTCTGTCTGAAACTCAGGATAATCTGCCTGAAGTTCTTGTGAGATACATTGGAGTTGTCGTAAGGGCCGTGGCAGAAGGAGCAGTTGTAGGTCTGGTTGTCAGGATATTTTGCGTTATAAAGGTTTTCTCCCCGGTATATGGCAAACGCCGCGATTATCGCCTTCAGTTGCGCCAGAGACATTCTGCCCTTAAACCGCGGCACGGCGCCGAGCGCAACTGAGGTATTAACGCTGTATACATAATGCGACATTGAAGTATGCAGCCTGAAGGCCCTGACAATCTGGCCTACGTTGGCGCTCATTACATTTGGGTCGCTCGGCGAAGCCATTGGCCCGTGGCAGTAAGCGCAGTTAACGGCATAGATTTCGTTGCCGTCGAAAATATTCAGGCTTCTAAACGAATTGCCGACTACAACAAAGCCGTACCCGGTTATTGCCGTCGCGAGCAGCAGGGTCGCGGCGGCGACAAATATAAGAAAACCTTTCATTTGAATCCTTCCTTTCTTCCCCTTCTGGCCGCGAGGGGGCATTAGGGCATAATCTCGCCGTGGAATTGAATAAGTATCTTTCCAGTTCCTTGGATGTTCAATGACTTAAACTTTACATTAAGCTTATGGGGAAGATCTGGATTGTATCGAAATGCTTCTTGACACGCAGTTTAGGGAATTGCCGAGAGACTCTTTTCTAATAAAAATGAGTATATCATAATTTTTATATTTGTAAAATCGCTATTAACTCAGTGTTGGACAACCGCAGATTTTAAGCAAAAAGACGTTGAAAACAAAACAGCAGTCCGCGACGAAATTGGACACTTTTTATATTGATTTAACAGTTTAGCCGGGAGTAATATGTCTATTTGATAAACACACGAGGCAAACGTGAAAAAAAGTTGGAAATATTTTGTCCTGATGGCTATCTTGCTTATAGCTCAGGGCTGCGCAGTTTATCGCCCGAAACCCATTGATGAACAAGCCGTCTCCAGAACACTCTCTTCCCCGGACGAAAAATCAATCTGCATAAAAGCCAGACAAATAAACCACCCAATCCTGAAGCCGCGCAATATTGATTTCAAAAACGGAATCTCGGCCCAGGACGCGGCCATTATAGCCGTTATAGCAAATCCTGCACTCCGGGAGGAGCGGGACCGTATAGGCGTGGCCAACGCTCAGCTCCTGCAAGCCGGAATATTGCCCAATCCAACATTCGGCTACAGTTCGGACTTCCCAATAGGAGGCAATACCGTCGGGACTGTAACCGCATACGGACTCGGGCTGGACTGGGACATCCGGTCGCTTCTGACAAGGGGCGCCAAGGTCGATGCGGCGCGCGCTGAGGCCGCCTCGGTTAACCTCCGGACGGCGTGGGACGAATGGCAGGTTGCGGAATCCGCAAAAAGGCACGTTTACAGGCTGTCATATCTTGAAAAGCAACTTGCCGTCGGCAGGAAAGAGGAGGCGGGCCTGAGGAAGAACCTCGATGCGGTAAAGAAAGCCGTAGGTATGGGTGATATGACGGCCGTGGATTTAAGCGCTGTTGACGCGACATTGAGAAAAATCCACACGTCTGTGCTCGATATTGAAAAAAAGCAGGAGCAGGAAAGGCTTACGCTGAATCAAATCCTCGGCTTTCCGCCGGGGAGCGTGATTCCTCTCGCAAAGGGCACGGAACAGCCGTCTTTTAACGATGTCCCGTCCCTTGCGGAGATAATGAAAGGCATTGAGAGGAGACGGCTTGACCTGCTTGCCCTTAAAATGGGCTATAAAAGCAGGGAGGCGGGCCTGAGGGCCGCAATTCGCGCGCAATTTCCGAAGATAAACATCGGGTTTTCCCATGCGCGGGATAATACGGATGTAATAAGCGCGGGATTTTCAGTATCCATAAGCCTGCCGTTTTTTGACAGAAATCAGGGCCGAATTGCCATCGAAAAGGCTAACAGACGGCAGCTTTTTGACGAATATTTGAACCGCGTGTACCAGGCAAGGGCGGACGCAGCCGCCATTCTTGCGGATATTAAATCCGTGGAGAAGCAGGTGGATGCGGCTGACAAGGCCTCGAAATCGCTGCAAAGGCTCGTTCGTATTTCCTACAGGGGATTTCTTGAAGGGAATATAGACGTTCTGAGTTATTACGATGAAGTGAACAGGCTGTTTTCCAGGAGGCTTGAGACCCTGAAGCTAAAGCAGGAACTGGCGGACCTTCACGTCGCGCTGGAGATAACTTCCGGGGAATTCCTGGGCCGCAAATAAGAAGGAGGTTATAAGAGCAATGAAAAAGCCCGCGAAGGGCGTTATTATAGCCGTCGTCATAATCTGCCTTGCGGGAGGCGCGTATTTGTTTTTCCGCGGGAGACATGCGTCGAAAACAGGGGCGGCGGGACCGTCCGGAGGGGACTCCGCGCCGGTCGCGCTTGTGGATGTGGAGCCTGTCCGACAGGCCGCAATTTCCGAGCACATAACGGCATACGGAGACGTCGTGCCCGCCCCCGGCGCGATACGGGTGGTGTCCGTTCCCTATGAAAGCATGATAAGCCGCGTTATGGTGAGCGAAAGGCAGAAGGTCTCCAGGGGCGATCCCCTCCTGGAGCTTAAGGCCAGCCCGAATACCCTCCTGGAGCTTGAGCAGGCGCGAAACGCAAATGACATAGCCGGACAGAAGCTTGCCCATGTAAAAGAACTGTTCGCCCTCAAGCTCGCGACGAATTCCCAGATGCTCAAGGCCCAGGATGCGGCAAGACAGGCATCCGCCCGTATTGAAAGCCTGAAGAAGCGCGGCGTCGACGGGAAGCGGATCATAAACTCTAATACGACAGGTCTTATAAACAAGGTAAGCGTCCAGGAAGGCGCGATAGTTCCGGCAGGCAATCCGCTCGTGGAGATAATCGCCCAGGACCGCCTTGAGGTGCGCCTTGGCGTCGAGCCGGATGTCATAAAACGTCTCGTCTCCGGCCAGGCTGTAAGGCTTAATTATGTCAATGTCTCAGGCGCCGGAGAAATAACCGGCAGGATAAGGAAAATATCGCGCGCGGTAAACCCGAAGACACGCCTTGTGGACGTATTCGTAACCCTGCCCCCTTCAGCCAGATATATGCTCGGCGAATATATCCTCGGCAGGATGAAGACGGCATCATCTAGTGGACTTGTGGTGCCTAAAAGCGCGGTCCTGCCGGAGGACGGGAAGCATGTCCTGTTTACCGTCAGGGACGGGCGCGCGGTCAGGCACGTTGTTCAGGTGATTCTCGAAAACGACAGGGATGTGCAGGTTTCCGGGCCGGGGCTCAAGGCGGGAGACGCGGCTGTGATCGTTGGAGATTACGAGCTTAAGGACGGAATGGACGTAAAGACAGCGGGGGGCAGATGAGCTTTTCCGGCTGGGTTCAGCATCACCGCCGTTCGATACTTTTCCTCCTCGCGGTCCTCATGGTTGGCGGAGTCGCAAGCAGTCTGAAGCTTCCCGTGGCGCTCTTCCCCGACATAAGCTTCCCGCGCGTTGTAGCCGAACTCGACTCCGGAGACCGCCCCGCAGACCAGATGGCCATAGAGGTGACCTGGCCCGTCGAGGAAGCGATAAGGTCCGTGCCGGGCGTCGTGAGCGTAAAATCCACTACAAGCCGCGGGAGTGCCGAAATATCCGTGAATTTCGGATGGGGAAGGGACATGGTAGCGTCGATGCTCCAGGTGGAGTCCGCTATAAACCAGGCCATGCCGTCCCTGCCAAAAGGCACGACCTTCAGCGTAAAGAGAATGGATCCGACCGTCGATCCGGTGCTTGCCTACAGCCTTTCCTCCGATACTCATTCCCTTACTGAACTGAGAGACATCGCGTTCTATCAGCTCCGCCCGCTGCTTTCGACCGTAAGGGGCGTGGCAAGGGTGCAGGTTCAGGGCGGAAATGTCGAGGAGTACAGGGTAACGGTGGACCCTGCCAAGCTCGCCTCATACGGCCTGTCGCTCCGGGATGTATCGAGGGCCCTTTCTGCGGCCAACGTCATAACCGCCGTAGGCCGCCTGGAAGACCACTACAAGCTCTACCTCGCCATGTCGGACACGAGGTTTAACAATCTTGGTCAGATACGAAATACGGTTCTGCGCTCAGGCAAGGACGGCCCTGTTCTCCTGGAGGACGTGGCTGCGGTCAGCCGCGGCAGCGTGCCGCAGTGGACGCGCGTAACCGCGGACGGACACGACGCCGTTCTCCTGAACGTGTATCAGCAGCCAGGCGGGAATACCGTGCAGATTGCGAAGGACCTTAAGGCCAAGCTTGCGGCCTTCAAAGGGCAGATACCCGCCGGGATAAAGATAGCCAACTGGTACGACCAGAGCCAACTCATAATTTCCTCCGCAGGCAATGTCAGGGACGCGATACTCATAGGAATCGCGCTGGCGGCCGTAATACTTTTCCTGTTCCTAAGGAATATAAAGATTACGCTTATTGCGATAATCACGGTTCCGGGCGTCCTGGCCGCGACGGTGCTCCTGCTGTACGTGCTCGGGCAGAGCTTCAATATCATGACGCTTGGCGGTATGGCCGCGGCTGTGGGGCTTATAATCGACGATACTATTGTCATGCTTGAACATATTATCAGGCGCCTGCGCGGGAACCCCGGCGAACACCACAAAAAAGTCGTCCGGGCCGCAGGCGAGTTCACAAGGCCCCTGATGGGCTCGTCCGCCTCGACGATAATAATCTTCGCACCGCTTGCCTTTCTCTCAGGCGTGACCGGGGCGTTCTTTAAGGCCCTGTCCCTGACTATGGCCTCAAGCCTTCTCATTTCCTACTTTGTCGCATGGCTTGCAGTTCCGCTGCTTGCGGATCATCTCCTCGGGCAGAAGGACGCAGACCAGAAGGAAGGCGGTTTTGCGACGCAGAAAGCGCACGACGGTTACGGGAAGATAATGAACCGCCTGCTTGCCCGCCCGGTATTGCTGCTCCTGCCTGTCGTGCCGCTTGTTTTCGCCGGTTGGCTCGGTTATAAGCACATCGGCTCCGGCTTTATGCCGAAGATGGACGAGGGCGGTTTTATCCTCGATTACTACGCCGAGCCGGGCACTTCCTTAAGCGAGACGGACCGTCTGCTGAGGCAGGTGGAAGACATCCTGAAGAAGACGCCTGAGGTGGACACGTATTCCAGGCGCACCGGGCTTCAGCTTGGCGGCGGCGTTACGGAAGCCTACCAGGGGGATTTCTTCGTGCGCCTAAAGCCTTTCCCAAGGAGGCCGATAGGTGCTGTGATGGACGACGTCAGAAAGAAGGTGGAGAGCTCCGTGCCCGGCCTGCACATAGAGATGGCCCAGCTTATGGAGGACTTGATCGGAGACCTGACCGCCGTCCCGCAGCCGATAGAGATAAAGATATTCTCGGATGACGGCCAGCTCCTTGGAAAACTCGGCCCTCAGGTAGCCTCGGTTATCGGCAAGATCCCCGGCGTGGTGGATGTGGACAACGGCATCGTCCTTGCGGGAGACGCGCTGGATATAAAAGTGAACAGGGTGAAGGCCGCGCTCGAAGGAGTAGACCCGGAATCCGTCACGAAAGACATTAAAGCGTTCCTCAAGGGCACCGTCACGACCCAGGTTCAAAAAGGCGTCAAAATGGTGGGGGTAAGGGTCTGGATTCCGAAAAACTTCAGGGCGACGGAGAGGGATCTGGTGCGGCTCCAGCTGCGCGCTCCGGATGGTCATCTCTTCCCCCTGGGCAGGATAGCCACGGTCAGCGCAATCAGCGGCCAGCCGCAGATAATGCGAGACAATTTAAAGAGAATGGTGGCCGTAACAGGGCGCATAAGCGGCAGGGACATGGGGTCCGTGATTCGGGATGTCAAGGCGGCCCTGGGGCGTCCCGGGCTTCTTCCGAAGGGGGTTTATTACACCCTTGGCGGACTTTACAGGCAACAGCAGATTGCCTTTGCCGGCCTTATGGCAGTGTTTGTGGCCGCCGTCGCGCTCGTCTTCCTTCTGCTTCTTTTCCTGTATGAGAGGTTCCGGGTGGCATTGGCGATACTTGCCACAACCCTTCTCGCCCTGACGGCGGTATTCATAGGCCTGTTCATTACAAAAACGGAACTCAATATCTCATCAATGATGGGCATGACGATGATTATCGGTATTGCGACTGAAGTCGCAATATTCTACGTCTCTGAATATTACGAGTTGCCGGTGGATATGGATGAGAAAGAGGCGCTGATACTTGCCGGGAAAAACCGTATGCGCCCGATAGCGATGACGACCTTTGCCGCCGTGCTGGCCCTTCTGCCCCTGGCCCTTGGCATCGGCCAGGGCGCGGCCATGCAGAAGCCGCTTGCGATTGCCATAATCTCCGGACTCGTTATTCAATTGCCGCTCGTTCTCGTGTTCATGCCGGTGTTTTTCCATGTCCTGCATGTAAAAAGAAGCAGCAAAGATCAGGCAGACGTTTAGTCCGGTTTGTATTACCCATTCTAATATTTATCCCCATCTTTATGTTTACTTATTTTTTTTTTGATTAAAAACATTTTTAAATAAATTATATTGACTTAATTCCCATTCACGCATATAATCCAGTAAAATGCAGTCAGTTAATCCAAAGGTTATTTCCCGTTAAGTTACTGTAATCGTTTGTGCAACATGGGATTTATAAAATCGGCGTGCGTGCTTTTATTTCTTCTGTCCTTATATTCTGCTTGTTCTGCTTTTCCAGCCCCGCAAGCGCATCAGCGCCCGATACGGGAAGCCAGTACCCGTCCGCCGCAGCCTTAAACCCCCTTCTTGCGCCGCCGCCGCAACAAAAAACGCAACCCCAGCCGGAGGTATCCGCGCCTGCCAGGTTGCCTGAAAATCGCCCTTCCACGTTTGAGCAGTACGTCTCCGACTCGGTCGATATAACCGATACCCAGCTTGGGATTATCAGCCGCCTGCACAGGATATCGTTCCGGTACGGCAAGGACGACCTGCCCATAGAGCAGATAGCAGTGCCGGTAAGGATACTGAAAAAATCCGTTGTAATAGATGCGGGCTATCTTGTCGGCACGCCGGAGGCCCTGGCTTCGACGTTCCAGTTCCTGAGGATAAGAAACCCATTCTATGCGTTAACGAATATCAAGGAGTTCGGTTACGATATATTCAACCAGGCCCCTTCAAGTTTTGCGCCTGTGGAGGATGTCCCGGTAGGCCCGGATTACCTTCTTGGGCCGGGCGACGAACTGGAAATCAGGGTCTGGGGCAAGATAAACAACGAGTTCAGGGCGGTAATCGACCGGGACGGGAGCGTAAACATCCCGCTTATAGGTGTAAGACATATATCGGGCCTGACATTCGGGGAGGCGAAGGATTTTCTCACCGGGGAGTTCTCGCGCTACTACATCCCCTCTCAGGTAAAAATCGACATCAGCATGGGGAAGCTGAGGAGCATCCGGGTTTTCGTCCTCGGAGACGTGCGCCAACCCGGAAGCTATACCATATCGTCCCTTTCGACGCTTATAAACGCTCTTTTCGCAGCCGGAGGGCCGACAAAGGAAGGCACTTTGCGGGATATCCGGCTCGACAGGGGCGGGAAAACCGTTACCCACTTCGATATGTACGACTTCCTGCTGAACGGGGACATGTCAAAGGACGTCCGGCTGATGCCGCAGGACGTTGTATTCGTTCCTCCCGTGGGGCCTATGGCCGGGATCGCGGGCAGTGTGAAAACGCCCGCGATATATGAAATGAAAGGCGTGACGAAGGTAACCGACCTCATAAGCGAGGCCGGCGGACTGAGCAGCATCGCTTATGACTACAGATTGCAGCTTCTGCGGATAGGCCGCCACAAATACAAGACCCGCATAGAGACGAATCTTTCCGACATTCAAAAAGACCCGGCGAAGGATTTTACGCTGAAAGACGGAGACCTCCTTACCGTGTTTCCCGTCCCGCAAGCTGTGGAAAGTACCGTGCGGGTATCGGGCGCGGTAAAGTCGCCAGGGATGTTCGGTCTTAAGCCCGGCATGAAAATCAGCGACCTTATAACGTACGCGGGCGGGCTTCTGCGGTATTCCGACAGGGAAAACGCCGAGCTCACGAGGGTTGATATCACGCCTGGCGGCCCGAAGATAAAACGGATTACCATAAACCTGCAAAAGGCGGAGAAAGGCGATCCGGAGAATAACATAGAACTCAAAAGCGACGACTATCTGCTTGTTAGGGACATCCCGCAGTGGGAGCGGCCTCGCATCGTGGCCATAAGGGGAGAGGTTCTTTACCCGGGCAATTACATCGTAAAAAAAGGCGAGAAACTCTCGTCGTTAATAAAACGGGCTGGCGGTTTTACCGACAGAGCGTACCTGAAGGGGGCGGAATTTACCAGGGTGTCCGTCCGGGAAAGCCAGCAGAAGGCGCTGAACGATATGATTAACCGGCTGGAGCAGGAGCTTATGACAGGCGCCGCCCGGCAGATTCAAGCGTCCGTCTCTAAGCAATCAGCGATGACCGATAAAGCCGCCGAGCAGCAGCGCGAGACACTTATACAAAGGCTCAAGGAACTGCACGCCAAAGGGAGGATAGCCCTGAAACTCGCCCCGCTCAAGGAGTTCAAGGGAAGCCCTTACGACATCGCCCTCGAAAACGGAGACAGCCTGACAATACCGGACAGGCCGGGCCAGGTGCAGGTAATAGGTTCGGTCTATAACCAGAACGCCTTCGTCTATCTCCCGGATGCGTCTGTAAGGACTTACATAAAGGATGCCGGCGGAGCCACCAGGGACGCCGACGAAGGCTCGATGTATATCCTGAGAACGGACGGAACCGCCGTCAGCAGGAGGAATAGCGGCGGCGGAATCTTCAACATGCATTACGACAGGGAAAGCCACAGATGGACCGACGGCGGTTTCATGTCGAAGAGGCTCGACCCCGGCGACATTATCGTGGTGCCTGTAGAGACGCAGAAAACTCCGTGGCTGAGGAACGTCAAGGATATAACCAAAATACTTTTCCAGGCCGCGCTGTCCACCGGCGTCGTCCTGGCGCTGCACTGAGCGGGTTTAAACATGCCTGAAAAAGAAATTAGCCTGGCGGATTACTGGCAGGTGCTGGTCGGGCGCCGCAGGCTGATTGCATATACAGTCGGTGCGGCATTTGTAATTTCCTGCATCGTAAGTCTCATTCTCCCCAAGGAATACAAGGCTACGGCCAGCATTCTACAGCCACGGAGTAACGACAATCTTTTCGCGGCCAGGGCCGCGGGTGCCACGGGAATTATCCCTGCGGAGTTTTTATCGGGTATGGCAGGTTTTTCCGGCGATGTCTGGGTTGGAATATTGGAAAGCCAGACCGTGAGCGACGACATCATCAAGCGGTTCAATCTGGGTTCCGTTTACGGATGCAGGAAGATAGAAGACACACGGAAAAGGCTCTGGAAGATGGTTAATGTTTTCAATAACAAGAAGGAAGGGATAATAAAGATTTCAGTCCTGGACGAAAGTCCGGCGCGGGCCGCGGCAATGGCGAACGCGTTTGTCGAAGACCTCGACCGCGTCAACAAAAACCTCGTAATGACCTCCGGCAGGAGGACAAGGATATTCGTGGGGCAGAGACTGGATGAGACAAAGAAAAATCTCGATGCGGCAGACAAGGCCCTTGAAGAGTTCCAGCAGAAATACCGAGCGGTTAATCTTGGAGACCAGTCAAAGGTGATAATCCAGTCCATAGCGGCGGTCAAAAATAAGTTGATGGCAAAGGAGGTGGAGCTTCAGACGCTTCTCTCCTATGCCACCCCGGATAATCCGCAGGTCCAGATACTATCCTCGGAAAAGAGGGAGCTTCAGAGGCGCCTTGGCGAGCTTGAGAACAAGAGAAGCAGTTCTTACAGCGGCAAGGGATCCCAGGATATTTTCGTGCCAACCAACATGATGCCTGCGCTGGAATTGGACTACGATAACCTGATGCGCGACAAGTCCACGGATGAGGCGCTTTACAAGCTTCTGGTGCGCCAGTACGAAATGGCGAAGATACAGGAAGTAAAAAACAGTTCGACAGTGCAGGTGTTGGACAGGGCTGTCGCGCCGACCAAAAAGGCAAAGCCGAGGAGAATTCTTATTGTAATCTCATGCACCTTCACGGCTCTGGTTCTTGCCGCGTTCGCGGCCTTTTTTCTGGATTATCTCGAAGGAACAAGGCGGGGCGGTATGGCTTAGATGAGAGCGATGCCTGAAAATCTCTCGGAAGACGGCAGGAGGCTCGCGGGGAACTTCTTTTCCCTCTCCGCAATGCAGGGTGCGGGCTACCTGCTGTACCTCGCAACCCTGCCTTATCTTGTGCGAGTCCTGGGCGCGGACAGATTCGGACTCGTGATGTTCGCTCAGTCTCTTATCCAATATTTTGTTCTGTTGACGGATTACGGGTTCAGCTATTCTGCGACAAGAGAGATTTCAATCCACAGGGGAGACAGGCGTAAGGTCGATGAAATCTTCAGTTCGGTAATTCTCATAAAAACCGCGATTATGCTGCTGAGCTTTGCCGCAATGTGCGCCGTGGTTTTCGGATTTGACAAGTTCAGAGGCGACAGATGGGTATATCTGTTCACTTTCGGCATGGTTTGCGGGAACGTCCTGCTGCCGGCGTGGCTTTTCCAGGGGATGGAAAAAATAAAGCACCTGGCGTTTTTTAACGTCCTGGCGCGGCTTGTCTTCTCAATTTCGGTTTTCATATTCATAAGGAAATCCGGCGACTATATCTATGTCCCATTGTTTAATTCACTGGGGCTTATAATATCGGGCGCGCTGTCAATGGTAGTAGCTTTCAGAAACATCGGGATAAGGTTCAGGATCCCCGCCATCGGCCAGATAAAGTTCCAGTTCAGGGAGGGATGGCACATATTCATCTCGTCGATTGCGGCAAGCGTTTTTAACGCAAGCGACACATTTATCCTGGGCCTTCTCACCGGCAACGAGACAGTCGGGTATTATAGCGCCGGGCTCAAAATAAGCCGGATTCTTCAAAGGCTGTTCGAGCCGTTTTTCCAGACGATTTATCCCTACGTAAGCAAAAAGGCCTCGGAATCCAGGCAGGCCGCGATTCTTTTTATGAGGCGGACAATCATTATTGTCGGAGCACCGGTATTCTTGCTTTCCTGTCTCATGTTCCTGCTCGCTCCGGAAATAAGCAATATAGTTCTCGGGAGCGCCTTCAAGGGGAGCATTCCCGTAATCCGGACGCTTGCGTTCCTGCCATTTGTCAGCCTTCTCGGAAATTTTTTCGGCACGCAGACAATGCTTAATTTTGGTTATCAAAAAGAGTTCAGCAGGATACTTATAGCCGCAGGGATATTGAACATTGTCCTTGTGATTTCTCTTGTCGCACCCTTTAGACAGACCGGAATGTCTTTTGCGCTATTGATTACCGAAACGTTTATCGCATTCGCAACATTTATATTCCTTCAGAAAAAAAATATCAGACTCGTAAGGTTAAGGAATTTCACGATGGAAGCGGAGCGGGAATAAACCTGCAAATCGGCGCATATGGCAAAAGACTCCAAAACATGTTGTCCCCTCTGCGGGCATGAAGACAATTATATCGCCGAGGCGTTGTCGTTTGCGGCAATTAAAAAAATATACCGAAAACAATTCAAAATAATCATTGACGACGGACTCGATGAAATCGCATTGCACGTGTGCAGGAACTGCGGGCTTAAGTTCTACACCCCGGCCCTCACCGGCGGCGAGCGGTTTTACGAAGGGCTTCAAAAATACGACTGGTATTACATGGCGGACAAGGCTGAGTATAAGACCGCCGCAGGATTTGTCCCACCGGCAGGCGACGTGCTGGAGATTGGCGCCGGGCGCGGCCTGTTCAGAAGACATATAAACTGCGGTTCATACACCGGCCTTGAGTTCAGTGCCCATGCCATAGAAATGGCAAAAAGAGACAATGTTCTCATATACGATCAGAACATCGGGGAACATGCCGACAGTAACGGCGGTAGGTACGATGTCGTTTGCGCGTTTCAGGTTCTTGAGCACGTGGCCGATGCGCGCGAGTTCCTGTCATCCGCAGTGAAATGCCTCAAAACAGGCGGCAGGCTTATAATCTCCGTGCCGAACGAAAGCGGATTTACAGGGTGCGAAACCAATAACGTCCTGAACATGCCGCCGCACCACGTAACGAGATGGACCGATACGTGCCTGATAAATATGGCCGGACTATTTAATCTGAAACTCGTGGCGCTTGACTATGAAACGCTTTCCGATATGCATCTGCGTCCATATGGGATATGCATGGCACAGGACGCAATAAAGAAGATTTTAGGAATGAAAAAATCGCAAATAGACCGCCTGTTTTTCTTTTTCCCGGTGAGGCTGCTGGTCAGGGTTCTTGCCATGATTCCGATGTCGGGCTTAAGGGAAGCGGGGATGCGTCCACGAGGTCATTCAGTAACGGCTGTTTATGAGAAATTACCCTAAGAGGATACTCTTCTACAGCGATGCCGGCGAGTTCGGCGGCCATGAGATAATGGCGCTTAAGGCGTTTGAATATCTCGCGGCATGCGACGACTTAAGCATGCACTTTATGTATTACCAGGGAAACACGAGACTGAAGCAGCATCTTGAACGCATAAAAGATGAGGCCGGCAATATTGAAATTTATCCGTCAAGGCATGTCTCTGGGAGATTGCAGAACATCAGGACGCTGCTATCGCCCTTGAAGATGCGGGAAATAGCCGCGTTGTTCAGGGCTGTAGCTCCCGATATTGTCGTGGCGGTGCAGGGTTCCATACAGGGGTCTTCCCTCGGGCTTCTCGCTTCGAAAAAATGCGGATACTATACCGTAAGCTACATACCGACAGCCCAAAAAAGCGCTATTACGTCGCGCGGCGTAATCACCCCGATAATAAAAGACGCCGTAAATAAATTTTATTACAGGCAGCCGGACAGGTTCAGTCCTGAAATTTGATTCCTTGCGTCTGAAACATGCGAAAAAGGGGTATTTCAGGGATTAATCTCCCCCGGCAAGT
>DAHWTK010000046.1 GCA_027328825.1 Nitrospirota bacterium | reverse complement strand
AGGCTTTTGCGGACTATTTTCGGTATGTCCTCTATGTCCTTCGCGTTCCTTTTCGGGACTATCACCGTCTTTATGCCCGCGCGCCTCGCCGCAAGCGTCTTTTCCTTAAGGCCGCCTATCGGCAGGACCCTGCCCCGCAGCGTAATCTCGCCTGTCATGGCGACGTCCTTGCTCACGGGCCTGCCGGTAAGGGCGGATGTAATCGCGGTTCCCATCGTCACGCCCGCGGACGGCCCGTCCTTGGGTATGGCCCCCGCCGGTACGTGAATATGGAGGTCGGTCTTCCCGAAGACGTCTTCCTTGATCCCCAGATTCGGGGCCTTTGAGCGGACATAGGAGAGAGCGGCCTGGGCGGATTCCTTCATCACCTCGCCCAGGTGTCCGGTAAGCGTCAGGCTCCCTTTGCCCTTCATCGTCGTGGCCTCTATGAAGAGTATGTCTCCGCCAGTTTCCGTCCAGGCAAGGCCTGTCGCAACGCCCACTTCGTCCTTCTCGCGTTCTTCTTCGGGCAGGTAGCGCGGCGGGCCGACGTATTTCTGAAGGTCCTTCGGCGTTATGTGTATCGGACCTTTCCTGCCCTCCGCAATCTTCCTGGCCACCTTCCTGCATATGTTTGCGACCTCGCGCTCCAGGTTCCTGAGTCCAGACTCCCTCGTATACTGGGATATGAGCTGTGTCAGGGCCTGATCGGAGATCACGATGTCCTTGTCCGTGACGCCGTTTTCGTTCAGCTGGCGCGGTATCAGGTATTTCAGCGCGATGCCCTTTTTTTCCTCCTCCGTATAGCCGGCGATGTGTATGGTCTCCATCCTGTCCTTAAGGGCGGGGATTATGGGGTCTGCCAGGTTCGCGGTGGTTATGAACATTACGTTGCTTAAATCGAACGGCACGGCCAAGTAGTGATCCACGAACGCGAAGTTCTGCTCCGGGTCGAGGACTTCGAGCAGCGCGGCGGACGGGTCTCCCCGGAAGTCCGCGCCGACCTTGTCCACTTCGTCGAGCATGAAGACGGGGTTATTCGTGTTGCACTGCCTTATGCCCTGGATTATCCTGCCCGGAAGCGCGCCGACGTACGTCCTTCTGTGTCCGCGTATCTCGGCCTCGTCCCTTATGCCGCCCAGGGACATCCTGAAGAACTCGCGCCCCAGCGCCCTGGCGATGGATTTCCCAAGCGACGTCTTGCCCACGCCCGGCGGCCCGACAAAGCAGAGGATGGGGCCTTTCAGCTTCTCCTTGAGCTTCCGGACGGAGAGGTATTCGAGTATCCTGTCCTTTACCTTCTCCAGGTCGTAGTGGTCTTCGTCGAGTATCTTTTTGGCGGCGCTTATGTCCAGGTTGTCCTGCGTGCTCTTCGACCAGGGAAGCTCGGCCAGGGTCTCTATGTAGGAACGTATGACGGCGGATTCGGCGGCGTCCGGGTGCATCCTCTCAAGGCGCTTAAGCTGCTTCTCCGCCTCGGCCATGACCTTCTCCGGCATCTTCGCCTCTTCCACCTTCTTCCTGAGGTCGTTCATCTCCTCGGTGCGCTCGTCGGTCTCGCCGAGTTCCTTCTGGATGGCCTTAAGCTGCTCCCTTAAGAAATACTCCCTCTGGCTCTTGTCTATCTCGCCCCTGGCCGACGCCTGTATCTTCTGCTGCATCGTCAGGACTTCGAGCTCCTTGGAGATTATCTCGTTTACCTTGGTCAGCCGCGCCCTTGGGTCTGCAATCTCAAGCACCTCCTGCGCCATGTCCACCTTCAGGCCAAGGTTCGAGGCGACGAGATCGGCAAGCTTGCCGGGGTCGTCGATGTTCTCCACTATGACCATGATGTCCGGCAGGAGCATCTTGCCGAGCGAGATCATCTTCTCGAGCTGCTCCTTGACGTTTCGCATCAGGGCCTCGACCTCGAGCGCCAGCTTCTGCTCCTTCGACTCGACGACCTTCTCGATGTTCACGAGGAAATAAGGCTCGGTCTGGACGTAGTCTTTTATATTGGCCTTGGACATACCCTGCACGAGTATCTTCACCCGCCCGTCCGGCAGCTTCAGCATACGCATTATCATCCCCACCGTGCCGACGTTGTAGAGGTCTTTCGGTTCGGGGTTTTCGGTATTCAGGTCCTTCTGAGCCACAAGCAGGATAAGCCTGTTCCCGGACAGCGCGTCGTCGATTGCCTTTATGGACATGTCCCTGCCGACAAAGAGCGGCAGTATCATGTACGGAAAAATCACGATGTCCCGTATGGGCAGAAGGGGAAGCCTGTCCGGTATCTCTACCTGCTGCTGTTCTTCCTGGGGTTGTTCGTTTTGTTCGGCCACTATGCTCTGGTCTCCTTTGGCAGCTGCCCCGTTCATAGGGCACTTTTAGAATTTTTGCCCGATAAATCGGGCAGCTACAATCTCTCTATCTGTATCCTTATCGGTTCTCCGCGCTTTTCCTTGATCTTCGGGAACGTCACGGTCAGGACGCCCTTCTGGTAAACCGCTCTGCCCTCCTTCGGGTTTATCGGGACGGTTATTCTGATTATTCTCCGAAACGGCTCGAAGGAGCGCTCCATGCAGAGGTAGTTCACCCTTTCGCTCTCGCTCAGCCTCTCGCGCTTGATTCCCTCGATGGTCAGGAAGCCGTGGAATATGCAGATGGCTATCAGGGAAGGGTCTATTCCCGGCAGGTCCGCCTCCACGACCACGCTCTCCTTCGTCTCGTAGAGGTCCAGAAGCGGCCCCGAGGTCTCGCCCATGCCGGAACTTTTCTCGTCCTCCTCTATAAGCCTTAAGAGGTTCTTGAACTCCTCTCCCATGACGCTGGTTGGGAAACCGACTTTCTTTACGGCCATCTAAGCCTCCCCGCACGCACGCAATCTACGCCAGATTCAGCCCCTTTATGTATTTTCTGAACTCGCCGCCCAGGCCCGCGTCCTTGAGGGCGTATTCCACCGTAGCCTTCAAAAACCCGAGTTTGTCCCCGGCGTCGTAGCGAACTCCCCTGAACCTGCACGCATAGACGGGCCGCTCCTTCATCAGTCCCTGAAGCCCGTCGGTGAGCTGTATCTCTCCGCCCTTGCCGGGCCTCGTTTCCTTCAGGTGCCGGAAGATGTCCGGCGTCAGGACGTACCGGCCAATTATGGCGAGGTTCGACGGCGCTTTTTCCACGGAAGGCTTCTCGACCATATCCCGCACCTGGTATACCCCGCGCTCCACCTCTATGGCGTCTATTATGCCGTAGCTCGATACGGCGTCTTCCGGGACCTCGCATATCGCCACCACCGGGGAGCGGTATTTCTTGTAGACGTCCATAAGCTGCTTCGTGGCTGGCGTCTTTGCGTCTATTATATCATCGGAGAGTATGACGGCGAAAGGCTCGCCGTCTATCGAAGGCTCCGAGCACAATACCGCGTGCCCGAGGCCAAGGGCCTTTTTCTGACGGATATAGGAGAAATGCACCATGTTGGATATTCTCTCCACCTCCGCCAGGAGCTTCAGCTTGTTTTTCTCCCTGAGCTCGTATTCCAGCTCGAAGGATATGTCGAAGTGGTCCTCGATTGCGCGCTTTCCCCTGCCGGTGATGATAATTACCTCGTCCACCCCGGAGGCCACGGCCTCCTCGACGCCGTACTGAATGAGTGGCTTGTCAACGAGGGGAAGCATCTCCTTCGGAGAGGCCTTTGTCGCCGGGAGGAACCGGGTGCCGAGGCCCGCAGCCGGGAAAACGGCCTTCCTTATGCTGTCCCTCTTCTCCTTCAAAAGGCTTGAACCTCCGCTGTCCGCCAGGACGATTTAATATTGCCGTAACGCTTAAGTTTAATTAAAACAAGAGTAAAAGTCAAACTTATTCAGTCAGTTCCCGGTATATCTCCTTCGTCTGGCGGATTGCGGCGGAGACATCGCCGTCGTTGTCGATTATCCACGAGGCGTATTTCTTCTTTTCGTCCAGAGGCATCTGCGCCTCGACCCTCAGTACCGCCTCCTCCTGCGTCAGACGGCAGTTTTTTACCAGCCTCTCCACCTGCGTCTCTTTCCTGCACCAGACGACAATCAGGCCGTCCATCCTGCGCCACGCGCCCGATTCTATAAGCAGCGCGGCGTCGAATATCACAAGCGCGTCCGGCTCGTTTGCCATTATTCCACTGACAGCCTCCGCCTCGCGGCGGAATATCTCCGGGTGAACCACGCCTTCCAGGACAGAGCGCTTGTCGCGGTCACGGAAGACTATATTGCCAAGGGCCTTTCTGTCGATATGTCCGTCCGAGGAGAGTATCCTCCTGCCGAAGAGCTTCACGGTAGCAAGATAGGCCTCGGTCCCGGGCATGAGCGCCTCGCGCGCCAGCAGGTCGGCGTCTATTATCTTCGCGCCCATCTCGCCAAAAATGCGGCTTATCGTGCTTTTCCCGGAGGCGATGCCCCCCGTGAGGCCGATTTTCTTCATTTTTCCCTCTTATGCGGCCCTGAGCAGGCCCTTTCTGATTACAATTATAACCCGTTTTTATTCCGGAGTGTCAAAAATTCGGCATTGTGAAGTCTCGCAATGTCTGATAAGATTCTAAAATTCCAGGTAACAAATGCGTAAAATATTTTTCATATTAGCCGCCCTGGTTGTCCTGGCGCATCCGGCGTTTGCCGCGCCTTCCGTGCGCCAGAGGTTCAACCTCAGTTTCTCTCCGCCCCTGATTGCCGTCAGCCGGTTCAATTCCAAAGGCGAGCTTCTCGCCGTCCAGCTCTCACCAAAGGGAGACCAGCCGTCGCGCATTATCGCCGTCAGCCGCAGGGGCGGGCTTAAGCTTGTCGAAGACCTCGCGGCCAGGAAAACCCTTACCGTACCCGGCCAGAGGCTCTGGATAGCGCATACCGGGCGAACCGGCGTGGCGAAGGCCGGCCAGCCAAAGGCCGATACATCGGCGGCGCGCTCCGAGGAGCTTCCGGTTATCCGCCGCCAGGTATGGCTCGCCAGATCCGGGGAGTGTTACGCCGTCGCTTATTTTGCCTCCGGCGGGTGGTATGAGCTCCGTTACATGGACAAAGACGGAAAACTCCTATTCATCGCCGCCCCCAAGGACAATTACGGGCTCGCCTCAGTAATTATCTCCGACGACGGCTCCCGCGTCCTTATCGACGACGAGACCCCGCTATACAGCATGGCGAAACCCGGGCAGAGGCTGTATCTTTACGACATAAACGGAAAACTGCTCATGGACAGGGACGCGGGCGAGAACCTCGACGGCTGGCTCGATGCGCAGGACGGGTTCATGGCGCATGACGGGAGCTGTTTCATAGCCCCGATGGGCATGGGAAAAAGGCAATGCTCATCGATAGTCATGCTCGACGGAAACGGAAAACAGCTATGGGATAAGTCCTATTTCCCCCGGCATATCATAGAGGGAGACTCAGGCGGCCTCTTCCGTGTTCGCGGCGGGAACCTCTCGTTCATAAACCTTATAGACAGGCAGGGCGGCCTCAAGACCATCGAACGCAAGGGGTACGGCTTCGAGCTCATGCTCTCGAAGGACGCGAAAAAGGCGTATATGATGATGTTCAAGCCCTTCGACGTAAAAAACAGCGGCCTGACCGGGCAGATAAAGGCCGCGTTTCCGGGAGCGGATGTCATTGCCGTAAACCTCCCGGAACTCGCCGCCCCAGCCGGTAGTCCGGCCTCTTCAGACCCCCGCTCGGCTCCGGCCAGCGCCTCCGATGTCAAGGTTGCGCTTTCTCCGGACGGGAAGAGCTTTATCTGCTATGCAAGCCGCGCCGCAATGGGTATGCAGGAAACCGTCGTCAAGCTCTTCGGCGAAGACCAGGCCCTGCTCTGGAAAAAGTATTTCTTCCAGGCAGGCATAGTGCCGAAATTCACCGGCAGCCGCGATTTTCTCCTGAAGTTCGGCTATCCGATAAAAAGGCTCGCCTACTTCTCGCCGAATTAGAGCCCAAGCTCAAACACATGTCATTCCGGCAACCGCCGAAGTATCCGCTTTATTATCCCTCTCCCTATAAGCCGAAGAAACCACCTTTCTATTATCCCTCTCCCTGTAATGGGAGAGGGCTGGGAGAGGGTGCCTATTCCCTTTCGCCCTCTCCCGGCCTTCGGCCACCCTCCCCCACGAGTGGGGAGGGGAAAATCAAACCCGCCATTCCCTCGAAGGCGGGAATCTATGTTTTATCTAAATTCGTAGCTGCCCGATTCATCGGGCGACTTTAAACCGCCCCATAAAACCGGGAATAATAGATGTTATTAACTAATATCGCGCAATAACCATCAATAGTAAATCTCATCGGTAGGGAAAGTTCATTGTCAGTAGCAGTTCCGGATTTTACCTGTAATATATCGATTATCAAGATAAAAACTTTGGAAAAGCGCGTTTTTCAGCCGGTATCGGGAATGGTGCGGAAAATACCCTGAAACGGGCCGTTTTGTGCAAAAAGCAGGGCGCGGGGAAGGCTTAGAATTCCTCCCCTGGCGCAAGGCATCTCCACTTACCCTCGGGCAGGCTCCCAAGCCGGATTTCCCCGATTCTGACACGCTTTAGGCCGACTACCTTAAGCCCCACCTGCTCGCACATCCTGCGAATCTGGCGCTTCTTGCCCTGCTTCAGCACAAACCGGAGCTGTTCGTTATTAAGCCGCGTAACTATAGCTTTTTTAAGGGGAATTCCGTCAAGCGACAGGCCGTGATTCAGGAGCCTGAGCGCATCTTCCGTGACATTTCCATCCACCCGGACTATATATTCCTTCTCTACCTCCGAGCGCTCCCCGATGAGCTTTTTCGCCACTCGCCCGTCCTGCGTAAACACTATAAGTCCTTGAGAATCAATGTCAAGTCGGCCCGCAGGCGCAAGGTTTTTCATCCTTGCCGGCGGCAATTTCAGGCCGGATTTATCACCCTTCGCGCGGTTTGCGGGGGTGAGCAGGACGGAGGCGGGCCGGTAGCCCTTTTCTGCCTGACCTGAGACGTAACCTACCGGTTTATTTAGGATAATTGTGACAAGACCCGTCTGCTCAATTACGGCCCTGTCGTCGAGAGTCACCTCCGAAGACGGGTCTACCTTAAGCCCAAGTTCGCTTACGGGGATGCCGTTTACGAGTACAAGTCCTCGTTCTATAAAGGAATCCGCCTCGCGGCGGGAGCATATGCCCCGCTCGGACATGAGTTTGGAAAGCCGGATTTTTTCCATGAAACCTCAAAAAATAACCGCAGATCTTTATAATCTGCGGTTAAAATTTACCTGATTTTTCAATTACTTAACTCCCAGCAGCTCCACCTCGAACTTCAGGGTCGCGTTCGGAGGAATCGGCCCGCCGGGCGTTCCTTGAGCGCCGTAACCGAGGGCGGGCGGTATTATCAGTATCCGGGTTCCCCCGACCTTCATTCCCGCTACGCCCTCGTCCCAGCCCGGTATTACCTGGCCCGCGCCGAGCTGGAATGTGAAAGGCTCGTTCCTGTCCTTGCTGGAATCGAACTTTTTCCCGTTCATCAGCCATCCTGTATACTGCACCGTGACCGTCTCCCCTGCCTTCGCAACCGCGCCCGTGCCCACCTTTACATCATTGATAATAAGTCCGTCCTTCATCTTCCTCCCCTTTGCGCACGCAGTCATTGGAATCACCACGACCAGCAGGGCCGCAGTCAGAAACAGCAGAAGCTTTTTCATTCCCGTCTCCTCTCTCCGTTTAAGTTTATCTGCAACCTCACGCCCGCATAGAGTTTAGTTAATTGCCGCGGGCATGTCAATTAATTCTTGACATGAAAGGCCGGATGGTGCTACGTTTTAAAAAAAACGTATCACTTGCATCAAGAGACGAAACAGATGCACATCCCCGACGGATATTTATCTCCCCAGACGTTCGTGCCGATGTATGTGGTATCGGCGGGTTTCTGGGCGGTTGGCTTAAGGAAGCTAAGGCGCGAGCTGACCGTGAAGCAGGTGCCGTATCTTTCCATGGCCGCCGCGTTCTCCTTCCTCATAATGATGTTCAATATACCAATCCCGGGCGGCACTTCGGGACATGCCGTAGGGGGGGGGATTATCGCCATACTCCTGGGGCCGTGGACTGCCGTGATAGCAGTATCCGTCGTATTGATGATACAGGCGCTCGTGTTCGGGGACGGCGGGATTACGGCTTACGGGGCGAACTGCTTCAACATGGCCATCGTCGCCCCGTTTGTAACGTGGTTCATATTCCGGGCGGTAGCCGGGAACAAAAAAAGCGGTATCAGGCTATTGGCCGGGGCTTTTCTGTCAGGCTGGATGGGGCTGACTGTCGCCGCGACCTGCGCGGGGGTGGAGTTCGGCATACAGCCTGTTATCGCGCACGGGCCGGGCGGCGCGCCGCTTTACGCCCCGTACCCGCTCTCCATTGCACTGCCCGCGATGCTCTTCGGACACCTGCTCGTCTTCGGCCCGTTCGAAGGTGTAGTAACGATGCTCCTGGTCAAATATTTCTATTCCACTGACGCCGGATTTGCTGCGGCGGGCGCGCAGGCGGCGGGAAAAAAACGCTGGAAGCTCTGGCTGGCGCTTGGCGCACTGGCGGCGCTTACACCGCTCGGAATCATAATCCCGGCAAAATTAAACGGCGGAAGCGCATGGGGCGAGTGGGGAGCGGAGACGCTCAGGAAGGTGCTGGGATATGTCCCCGCCGGGTTTCAGGGGCTCAATAACCTCTGGAACCCTCCCATTCCGAATTACGGCGCGGGGGCGACCTCATCCGGCACGGGAGGTTATCTCGCGTCGGGTTTTACCGGCGCCGTCCTGGCCGTGGGGCTGATTTACCTGCTTTCAAAATTCCTGAAAAAGGGGCATAAGTCATACAGGCTCTCATACCTCGACAAGGGGCTTTCGCACATAGCGAAGGTTACAAAAAATTCTTACGTGCAGTGGGAGCTTTCAAGCCGCAAGGGTTTCCTTCAGGAGCTCGACGCGCGGGTAAAGGTGATTTTTACTCTCCTTATGCTCGTCTCCGTAAACATACGGAAAGACCTTCCGACGGAACTCGTCGTCGCGGCCTTTGTATTTATCCTCGCGGTAACGTCAAAAGCCGGCATTAAGCTCATATACGCGAGGGTCGCATTCATCGGGTTTTTCTTCGGCTTCCTCATCGCGCTTCCGTCCGCGCTGAATATAATCACGCCAGGGAAACCCGTATTCACGCTCATCACCCTCAGCAAGGCGCACTCGTTCTGGACGTATCGGATACCCCGTGAAATCGGGATTACCTCCCGCGGTCTCTTCGGCGTGGCGATGCTCACAATGCGCGTGGCGAACTCCGTCTCGCTTGCCATGCTACTTCTCTTTACCACGCCATTCACGGAGATAATGCGCGCGCTCAAGACCTTCCGAGTCCCGGACTCAGTCCTTGCGGTCGTGAACCTCACATATAAATACATTTTTATATTCGCAAAGACCGTGGAGGACATGCACCTGGCGAAGATAAGCAGGACGGCGGGGGATGTGGACGGCTCCGAGGCCAGGCGCTGGGCTGCCGGCAGGATGGGGATAATCTTCAGAAAGACCCAAGGCAGGTGCGACGAGATTTTCAAGGCCATGCTCTCAAGGGGCTTCACGGGCGAGATGAGGCTCCGAGGCCAGGGGGCCATGAAGAAATCCGACTGGCTGGCGCTATTCGCGGCCTGCGCGGCGGGGATAACGCTGATATTTGTCTGAGGAGATAAATGGACATCGCGGTAAAGGCGGAAGGTATTTCCTACAGCTATTACGGTAAAATAAACGCGCTTTCAGGGGTTGATATGGAGATCGGGCGCGGAGAGCGGCTTGCGATAATAGGCTCCAACGGGAGCGGGAAATCCACGCTCCTTCAGGTCCTGGACGGTCTCATAAGGCCGGACACGGGAAAGCTCTTCTATGCGGGCCGGGAGGTCAGCCAGGAGGCCCTGAAGGACCGCGAGTTCCAGAGATTCTTCCGGGGCGGGGTGGGCTACGTGTTTCAGGACTCGGACGTCCAGCTCTTCTGCCCGACGGTGCAGGACGAGATGGTATTCGGCCCGATGCAGCTCGGGCTCTCCGAGGAAGAGTCGATGTCAAAGGCGCACGACGTTATGGCCGAACTCGGCATAGAGGGGCTTAAGGACAGGCCGTCCTACATGCTCTCCGGCGGCGAAAAGAAGCGCGTCGCAATAGGCTCCGTGCTGGTGATGGAGCCGGAGGTGCTGCTCCTCGACGAGCCGACTAACGGGCTTGACCCGAAGTCCCAGATGTTTTTAATAGAGCTGATGTTCAGGCTGAACGAGGCCGGAAAGACCATCGTGGTGGCGACGCACGACCTTGCCCTCGTGGACGAGCTTAACGGGACTGTCGCCGTGCTCTCCGAGGAGCATAAAATTGAGAAAACCGGCCCGGCGGATTCGGTTCTCTCCGATCAGGAACTCCTGCTGAAGGTGAACCTCGTGCATGAACATATCCATGCGCACGGCGATACCACGCACCGGCACATCCATTCCCATTACCAGTTCCACAGGCATTAAATAAACGTCTGCCAGATAAGCTCGCAAGGTATTTTTCCCTTGAATTTTTCAGCCAAATAAAGTATTTTTATATTGGTTAATGTTCTATTTATCCCCTGCCCGGCGCGTGGTTAACGGGGGTTTTTTGACCAACGCTAAAAAATAGGGAGCCGGGTATCTGGAGAGGGTGTGCATGCCCGCAAGGGAAGCCTTAACTCTCCATCCTGGCGCCCACCTGGTTTTGCCAGGTTCAAAAACACTACCCGACACGGCATGGGCGGGGGCCGATTTTAAGAGGGCAAGGGGACGGGAAGCGCAACAATCTGCGCCAAAAAGACATTTTCCGGCGGCTGTGCCTAAAGCAAAGGGCCGGCAAAGGGACTTGGGTAGAAACAAAATAGCTTAGAGATTACAAGGGCTTACATGACTTTTGGGCTTCTAATCGGTATCGCCTTTATCTTTATGGTTATGCTCCGGCTGACCCCGGAAATATCGCCAATCGAGGCGCATACCGTTAATAACCTGGCCGAGTGCAGTTCGTTTTTCTGCGCGGTCTCTCCGAACCACCACGGTCCACCGGGGAACTGTTCGCCGCCGGGACATCTTCGGATGCGCCAAAAGTCTTAATATCTCTCAGCTTTTCTTCTCCTTAAGTCCCTTCTGAAAAGGCGGGACGGGCTTCCCGGGCTAAGGCGGACGATGTCTGTTCTTGCGCCCTGGCCGGTGGGAAGCGGTCTTTTTTGCCCCCTCGTTTTTCCCGTCTTACTCGTCCGTGTAAGGAAAATTTATGTCGGACCTCTTGTCTTCCCTGGGGGACCAGGGCGATTTACAGCCTGCAGGCCGGTCGCAGCCTGACAACCGGCCCCTTGCCTGGCGCATGAAGCCAAGGGACCTTGGCGAGTTCGTAGGGCAGGAGCATATTGTCGGGGAGGGGAAAATGCTTCGCCGGATGATTGAGGCGGACAGCCTGAGCTCCGTAATCCTTTACGGCCCTCCCGGCTCCGGGAAGACCGCCCTGGCGCACATAATAGCGGCCAGGACGAAGGTGGCTTTCGAGTCCATAAACGCCGTAACCTCCGGCGTGGCGGACATCAGGCGGATTACCGCCCAGGCGGCGCAGGAGCTCAAGAGGAGCGGCAGGAAGACGATCCTCTTCATCGACGAGATTCACAGGTTCAACCGGGCGCAGCAGGACGCGCTCCTGCCGGACGTGGAAAAGGGCGTGGTGATATTGATAGGGGCCTCTACGGCCAACCCGTTTTTTTCGATTATACCGGCCCTTTCCTCGCGTTCACAGATATTCGAGCTGAAGGCGCTGTCCGGGCGGGACTTGAGCATGCTTATTGACAGAGCGCTATCCGACGGGGAGCGGGGTCTTGGCGGTTATAACGTCCGGCTGGCGGACGAGGCCCGCGAATTCATAATTTCCCGCTCCGAGGGGGACGCCAGGAGGGCCCTGAACGCGCTGGAGGTGGGGGTTTTAACCACAAAACCCGGCCCCGGGGGGGTTATAGATTTCGGCATTGGGGTCGCGGAGGAATCCATACAGAAAAAGGCGGTGGTCTACGAGGAAGACGAACACTACGACACCATATCCGCCTTTATAAAGAGCCTGCGCGGTAGCGACCCGGACGCCTCCGTATACTGGCTTGCGAAGATGATATACGCCGGCGAAGACCCGCTTTTCATAGCCAGGCGGCTGATAATCTCCGCCTCGGAGGACGTGGGGAACGCGGACCCGAACGCGCTGTCCGTCGCCGTGGCGGCGCTTCACGCGCTCGAACACGTGGGGATGCCGGAGGGGCGCATCGCGCTTGCCCAGGCAACGACATACATCGCCTCGGCGCCGAAATCCAACGCCTCTTACATGGCGCTGGAATCAGCAATGGGCGACATCCGGGAAGGCAGGGTGCTCCCGGTGCCGGATTATCTGCGTGACGCAAATTACAGGAGCGCCGGTAGGCTGTCTCGCGGCAAGGGATACAAATATCCGCACGACTATCCGGGACACTGGGTGGAGCAGGACTACCTGCCGGAGAAAAGAGAATATTACAAACCTTCCGACCAGGGCTTCGAGGTCGGAATAAAAAAGATGCTGGACTCGCGTAAAAGGAAGAACGGAGCTTAATGATAAATCCCAAGGGAGGGAATACAGCGCCATGAACTTAATGAACATCATCTGGGTAGCGGCGGCGGCCATAGGCGGCCTTGCAATCGGCATGCTTATAAAGAGGGGCATGGCCGAATCGAAAATACGGGAAGCGGAAGAGGATGCGAAGAGGATACTGAAAGACGCGGAACGGGACGCGGAGACCAAGAAGAAGGAGCTTCTGCTCGAAGCGAAGGACAAGTTATATCAGCAGAGGGCGGATTTCGAGAAAGAAATAAAAGACAGGCGCGCCGAGATAAACACCCTCGAAAAACGCATAATCCAGAAAGAGGAATATCTCGATAAAAAGACCGATTCCTTCGACAAGCGCGAGAGCGACCTTGTAAGGAAGGAAAAAGACATGGGTAGCCGCGAGCGCCAGATTTCGGAGAAAGAGAAGCGTTACGACGAAGGTCTCGCGGAACAGGCGCGCAGCCTTGAGCACATCGCGGGGATGAGTTCCGAGGAGGCAAGAAAAGAGCTCCTGGCCCGCATGGAAGAAGAGGCCATGCTCGAAGGCGCGAAGATGATAAAGCGCATCGAGGACGAGGCCAAAGGCACGGCGGACAAAAAATCGAGGGAGATTATGGCCCTCGCCATCCAGAGATACGCGAGCGACTATGTGGCGGAATCCACAACGTCCCTCGTGAACCTCCCGAACGACGAAATGAAAGGGCGCATAATAGGCCGCGAGGGCAGGAACATCCGCGCGCTCGAAGCCGCGACCGGCATAGACCTTATTATAGACGACACCCCGCAGGCGGTTATAGTCTCCGGTTTCGACCCCGTCCGGCGCGAGATT
>DAHWTK010000045.1 GCA_027328825.1 Nitrospirota bacterium | reverse complement strand
GCCCCCCCCCCACAAGGTCTTGTCGGTAAGATTCGGCCCGGCTATCTTATATTTGTCGGAGGTTATGTAATAGGAAGAGGCCGGATTAGTGACGTCGAGCCTCCCTATCGCCTCGTTAAGACCGGACTCTGCGACATAATAGGCCATTTTATTGAGTCTCTCGTTACCGCCGAGCGCGGTCTCGGAATTGGACGTCCAGATTGAATAAAGCCCAAGGGTCGTAAGCAGAACAAGAATCAGAAGCACGGTAATAAGGGCCATCCCTTTTTCGTCTATGAACCATCTCTTGATCTTAGACATTTGGCTATTTCCTTTAGTTGAACACTTGACCGGCTGACATCGCGCCCTCGTTTCCAACGGTGTCAACTGCCGAAATGTATACCGTGGAACCTGCCGAATAGCTCTTGCTGTCAAGCGTCGCGGAATATGTTGTCGCGGATGAGGCGTTAACCTCGGCAACAAATGAAATGACGCCACTGATATTATCCCTCACATAAATTTTATAGTAACCCTGGTATCCCAGACCCGGGTTATAGAGGTCATTGATAGTCGAGCCGTCAGTATTTGTGGTAACAGCCGGCCAACTTATGGTCTTATATCTCCCGGCACCCGAAGGAACGGCGTTCTGCACCTGAGACGGCGTATTGCATGACGGGTCTGTCACCACAGGAAGTGTCGCACTGGCTGCCGGGAGCCCGGTACTGCCGCCGCCACATGAGAAAGTAATGGTATCCGTCAGGTTTGTTATTTTGGTTGCGCCTTGGGTTCCACTGATTCCTGCACCATACAGACTGCCTTGCGCCGTAATGTAAATATCCTGTTTATTTCCGAAATAGAAATTACCCGTTTGCCCGTCATTTGTGAGGTTAATAGTCTGGGTCTCCACTCCGTCGGCGGAGGTTATGGTCATAGGCAATGTCGCAACTCCGGTGTAACCGATAAACGAGCACACATGCACATAGAATGGGACGGCATATTCCGTGCTGGTGTCGTTGGACCAGTTGGTATACAGGCTGGCCACCGGTTTTTCGATATTTATCATAGGAGTATTATCCGCACAAACGGAGAGGACGTTGGAATCGGCGCTTACGTTTGGCCCGGGGCTTGTGCAGGAATTTTTTGCCACCACCTCGAATTCCGTGGACGAACTTATAGTACCAGTCCATGTGGTGCCGGTTAAATTATTCGCGACCGAAGTGAAGGCGCCGATTCCACTTTGAGCGAAAACCTCGTAGGTTAAAGTATCGGAAGCTCTCGCGCCTATCGTTGAGCCGTCCGTATACTGCGTTGGAGCCGTCCATGTAAGTGTGACGGTATAAGGTGCGGAAGTGCCGCTTATACTTGAAAGCTGGAGGTTAGTCGGCGCATCCGGCGTCTCGTTGCAGACGCTGAATGCCTTCTGGTCGTATGTATAGTATCCGCTCTGTGGAGACGGCGCGCGGCTGAAGTTCCCTTGAGAATCCGTAGCGACAATATAATACCATATCCTTTCGCCTTCCGAATCCGGTATTTCGTTATCGGTAGTCCCCTGAAGCAGCGAGTACGTATCCGTGCCGATATTGAGCATGGGGGCACTGGTCCAAATGGAATCCGACGGAGGTGCCTGGATAGTCGGATCCTGGGTCGTCGTTGTGTAATAGAGGTTCTCAGAGCTTATGGCGACACTCGTGTTGTTTACAAAGGTATTAGAAAGCGTCGTGTTCTGCACGTTCACCTTTGGGCCGCCGTTCACCAATATATTTGGAGCGGTATTGGTGCCAGTGTTGCCCTTGACAGGATACGCGAGAGTGGGGCTTAAAGGCTGGTTCTGGACAACACCTACAACGCTCGGCCCAAGCGAGATAGGTATTGTGCCGTTCCTGGCGCAGGTGGTTTCCTGAGTGGAGTCGTTTTCATATCGCGCATTCATGCTTATAGTGTAAGACCTCATATCCACAGCCTCGTATGGGCTCTGGGTAGTATCCAGCACCGTTCCCTGTGAGTTTACAAATACCAGTGTTACCGGTATCGGCGTGGACGGCTGGCCATTGATGCCGGCCTGAAGGATTGCGGGCGTAGTAAGGTTCAACGACGCCGTCCTGCCGTATGTTCCGTCCTTAAGAAGCACCAGCGACGAGCCGCCCGGCACAGGCAGCGTCTGCGAGTAAGTCGTAGTCTTGCCGTCCGAGGATGGGCCTACTATAACTTCATACAGATAAGCGTCCTGATTATTCCAGGTTATATTGTCAAGGGCAGTTAAAGTCAGGTTGCAGTTCGCGGTGTTTACTATATCGAACTGAACCGCATTATGATAGTAAATCCCGTTGGGGACTGACGTAAATGTCCCAAAGGTTTTAATAACGGTTTTCAACGGCCTGACATTACCAGCAGATATACCAGATAGAATCTGCGCTGTACCCGCCGCCGGTTCATAATTGTGCGGCGCAGTCGAATTATATGTATAATCGGCGTCTGAAGTATCTATGGGTGTAATATTATACGGATAGTTGGCATTGTCGTTTTTGTAGACGCAGTCCCCCAGCCTGAAAGCGTAGTCGTATACGCTCCCAATCGTAGGAGCCGGCAGGCTGGTAGTGCTGTTGCCGCTGTCCGTAACGGGCCCTGACCATACAGGCCCGGTAAGGTAGGTATAACTCGAATCCGGGTCGCCATGGTTCTTCCTGTAGATATAGACGCCGCCGTAGTCGTAGACAGGGGTCTTGTTAATGTCGAGAGCGCCGTTCTGGAGGCTGTACGTCCAGTTGAGAGTAATTGGCAATACCGTCTCCGCCGCTGTACTGTATGTGCTGTATACGCAGCCTCCGCCTGACCACGGTTTCAATGCGATATTGCCGCTTTCGTCCAGCATCGAAGGCGGACCGGGGGGATCATCGCCACATAACTGCGTGAGTGTCTGGGAGCAAGTCGTGGCCATCGTGAATCCTCTGCACTTGTAGTGGCTGACCGCGAGGAGATAGTAGGTGGCGCCGTTGTCGAGATCGGGCGCGGGCGGGTAGGCCTGGTTCGGGTCGGCAAAAATGGTTTCGTCGGTAGGCACAGAGCCGGAGGTTGTAAACATGCCCGGAACTCCGCAGTCTGTGTTTGGTATGGGTGTCCCGCCGGTTACCTGTCCGTACGTCGAGTCATTTTTATTTAAGTCCACAGTGGGATATGGCCCGCCCTTGCTATAATAAATCATCGTATAATCGAAGTCTGCGTTCCAACCGGTCCTGATAGGATTGGTAAGATTTATAAATATCCTCTTCCATCCCGGCATAGAGCCTTTGATGCTCGGGGGCGCAGGAGTATAGGTATTAGTGGGGGCGACGAATGACATTGCGAATTGCGTACCGGTATAGTCCGCGACAAGCGTCTCGTCGCAATTGATGGCGCATAATGCGTAATAGTAGTTCTGACATGTCTGGAGGGCCGGGTCTTCGTCTATAAAGCTTTTAGCTCCGCTTTGAAGACCTGTGGAGGGAGAACCCGGGACATATGTTTTATGTTCATCCGCAATAAGCACTGTTGATGTATTATTATAAATCGGCCAGACGGCGTTGTTGAATGGCGCACCGGTTTTTCTGTAAATTCTGTAGCCTTGCACGGCGTCAGAGTCCGAATTCCATGTAAGCTGCACTTCGTTTTGTCCGTAGTCAACGGCTGTGAAGCCTGTAGGCGATGTCGTAGGCGCAGACACATTGACCGTGGTATCGTTACTTCCGCCAAATGTGCTTATATCCGGATTTGGATCGCCGGCTACCGGGTTGCAGGGCTGGCTGGTACCTAATGTATTGGATGCCGAGACGGCAACATAATATATAATTGTCGTGCCGTATTTTTTACTGATCTGTATGGGATTGCCCTGTGAATCTTGTGTTATTGTATAAGATGGGCTATTCGTTGCCGGTATCGGCAACGAATTATGCTCATAGAAATGATTGGCTTGTGTAACATTGGGGTCTGTCGACCAGTAAACCGTATAATAGGTTGCATTGTCGGTATTAGCGTTCCACTTGCATTCAAGGCCGTTTGTGCAAGATTTCGAATCTATCACGTTAAGCCCGGTAGGAATATTTGGCCCGCCGCCGGAGTTAGAGGTTTCGGTAGTTAGCATATTAACCGGCGTAACCGTAATATCATTAGTGACATAATAGTATTTATGCGTCTTCGGGTCAGGTTTCTCGGAACGCTGAACTACCAGCACGCATATTTTCCCGATAACTGGCGGCCCGGACGTAGCGGTCTGCGCCACCATGAGTTTATCGGTAGTCAGATCGGAATCCTGGTACTGCGCATTATTTTCATTGTAATACTGGAATTTTAATGAAGCGATATTGCTTGATATAATCTGAGGATTGGTTTTAAAGAAAGTATTATCAAGCGTACTCGGCCCGCCATTATAATACATATAAACATATCGCTTGAGTACGCCGCTTCTATAAGAATATTCTATAAGCCTGTTGCTATAAACCGGCGCATCCATGTATCGATCGAAGCAAATAGTGCTCTGGTTTGCCAGCACTACTTTATCTTCGGCGAGTTTTACGGTACTTTTCGTTACACCATCTATAGTATATTGTGAGGATTTGTAACCGGCCATTAAAAGATCGCGCTGCATATAATCGAGCGTGGCCCTGCCGGCCTGCTGTGTGGCGGCCTTCATCTCCTCCGCCACCCATGTTGCATGCACATCGACGTATACTTCGTAGACCCCTACCACGAAAATAGAGAAAATAACCAGGGCTATCATTATCTCTATGAGCGTATATCCTTTGTTATTGTTCCGCTTAGACGGGTATCTCATCTTGGTCCTCGATATTGCCGTTATTATTGTTTGGCAATCAGTGTCTGAAGCGTCACGCTGTGTGGGATGCCTTTTGACTTCCACGAAACCGTGACAACCGCTCTCTTAATATTCATATTAGGCACTATATCGGTATAAACAGTCCAGGTTCTTGTGAACGAGTCGTTCACGCTGCTGTTATTTATAAATTCAGGCTCGCTTCCGGTGCCGGACGTCAGATTTTTATATGCGGTAAGCCTGAGGTCGTCTAATTTGGAAGCCGCAAGTTTACCGGCCTCGCTTATCTGCCTGCCCTCTGCGTTCCCACCCATCGAGGTGACAAGCATTCCAAGAATCGCCAGCATGCCGAATGTAAAAATCGCAGACGCGACCAGTACCTCCAACAGAGTAAAACCTTTGTCTCCGGTCTTGATCATTGATTCTCCCATGAAGTATTATTCAAGAATTGCACCGTTGCCATCCCCGTCAGTTCATCGACAAGCACCCGGTAGCATTCCTTGGACTGGTTCGGAGGGTATCTTCCGATGTACACCGCGCCCTGGTCCCCTATGGCGCTATCGCTTCCGTCGGGATTGGCATCCACGGACGCTGTGCCGTCGGAATAAAATATAACGATACCATTGGTAAATTTTTCAGTGGCTGTTGACCAGGGACACGTGTTCATCAATATTATCTTGCCAGGCCAGTTGTAGCTGTTTGAATTCGACTCTGCCGTAAAATTGGTGGTGTCGGTCCTCGGCCCCATAGAAAATGAAGGAGCCGTAGTATTGTAATTGAACTGCACCACATAGGCATTGTTTTTGGCTACCGCTTTCATGCGGGCAATCTGGAGGGCCTCGGCGATGTCGTCCGCCGCGCCCTTGACACGCAGATGAGGCAGCCATGCGTAATAGGCCGGAACAGCGATCGTTGTCAGCACTCCCATAATCGCCACAACAATCATCAATTCCAGCAGGGTTACGCCCCGTTTATTTTTCAGGAACCTCATTCCGGCCCTCCTGCCACTTTAAGCAAGCAAAAAAAATGCCACTCCACAGAAAAAGCGGAGCGGCTTTATTTTATTGGTTTTTTTAAGATTATTCAATTAATTTTCATTAATAATATGTAACTTTCTTCACAGGGTATGTAAACGGCTACCCAATCCCATAGTCCTTTATCTTTGTGAGCAGTGTCTTGTAACTTACTCCGAGAAGCTCGCAGGCGCGGCTTTTGTTTCCGCCGCAGGCTGAAAGCGCACTCTTTATCGCTTCTATCTCCGCCGCTTTTGCGGCCATCGAGGCGGTCCTCTGAAGGCCGCCTGACGACTCTTCTTCCGCCGTCTTACGGACAAGGCCCAGATGCTCCGGACCTATCTCTCCCCCGTCCGCGATTATGACCGCCCTCTCAATGCAATTTGCAAGTTCGCGTACGTTCCCCTTCCATTCCATCTCGGAAAGCAGGTTCAGCGCGTCTGCCGAAATAGTCAAACGCCCCTTCATAAGTTCCGCCGCGTATTTCTCGATAAAATACTCGGCCAGGATCCTGATGTCGTCGCGCCTGTCGCGCAGGGGCGGGATGCGCACTGGAAACACGTTCAGGCGATAAAACAGATCCTCCCGGAAATTACCGTCCCTGACGGCCCGTTCAACGTCCCTGTTGCTTGCCGCGACTACCCGCACATCCACGGAAAAAGGCTCCGCGCCTCCAACCCGCTCTATCATCTCGCCCTGGAGCGCCCGGAGCAGCTTGGCCTGAAGCGACAAAGCCATCTCCCCTACCTCGTCCAGGAAAAGCGTCCCCTTGTCGGCAAGCTCAAACTTTCCGAGTCTTCTGGCCTCGGCCCCGGTGAAGGAGCCTTTTTCATGCCCGAAAAGTTCGGATTCAAGCAGGTCTTTCGGGATTGCCGCGCAGTTCACGGCCACGAATGGGCCGTCTTTCCTGGGCGAGAGGTGGTGCAGGGCCTTTGCGAAAAGCTCCTTGCCGGTGCCGGACTCGCCGGTTATCAGGACGGTCGCCCTTGTGGGGGCGGCTTTTTTAAGGAGGTCCATGGCATCCGTCAGGGCCTTGCTCCTGCCGATTATCATAGGGAATGAAAGCTCCTGTGCAAATTCCTCCCTCAGCACCAGATTTTCCGCCGCGAGCCTCCCGCTTTCGAGCGCCTTTTCCACAAGCGCCAGCATGTGCGATGTATCGAAGGGCTTCGTAAGGAAGTCGTAAGCCCCGGCCTTAACGGCCTCGACAGCCGTCTCAATACTGCCGAATGCGGTCATCATTATAACGGGTGTCAACGGCCTTTTTCCCTTAAGCGCGCGAAGCAGTTCAAGACCGTTCATCCCCGGAAGCTTTAAATCCGTAAGAACGAGATCTGCGCCGTCGTGGAGGAATTTCTGAAGTCCGTCTTCTCCCGTCCCGGAAGTAAGCGCGCTGTAGCCTTCGGCCTCGAACGTCCTTGCCAGCATCTCCGCCATTGACTTCTTGTCCTCAATTATCAGTACCCTGAGCCTGTCAGCCATCGTCTCCTCAATGAGGCTTTACCGGGAGATATATCGAGAATACCGCGCCGCCGCTCCCGGATGTTGACGCCATCACCCTGCCGCCGTGATAGACTATTATCTTCTGGACAAGGGACAGTCCAAGTCCGGTTCCGTGCGGCTTTGTAGTAAAAAACGGTGTAAATATCTTCTCTGTTGCGGACGGGTCGATACCTGGTCCCGTATCCCTGAAATCCAGCCTGACGAATTTCCTATCCGGCGCCTCCGGGCCGTCGCTTTTCTCCACCTCAGCCGCTATTGTAAGGTTCCCGCCGCCGTCCATAGCCTCGTACGAGTTTTTTATCATGTTTATAAAAGCCTGCCGCAACAACACAGCATCACCCTCTATTGCCGGAATGTTAGCGTCAAGAAGAATCTCACGTTTTACTTTTCCGCCGGCGTCCCCGAGTGCGCGAAATGATTCCTCTATAAGACCGGGCAGGTCCACCTCTGTCACATTCAACTCTGTCGGCTGGGAAAAATTGAGAAATTCACGGATAATATCGTCCATCCCCTTTATCTCCTGGCGTATACTCTGTGCAGCTTCTAGGGATGGCGAATCCTTGGAACTCCTCGCCAGGAAATCCGCATACCCGGATATGACGCCCATAGGGTTCCTGAGCTCGTGCGCTATACCAGCGGACATTTCTCCAAGCAGCGCTATCCTCTCCTTAAGCTCCATCATCTCCCGTAGTTCCTTTACTTCCGTGATGTCTGTGAATACGAGCACCGCGCCGCCAGGCGTTCCTTCCCGCATAAGCGGAGAAATTCCCGCGCCTATCCAGCGATTCCCGGCAGGCGTGTTTATCTCGCCTTCAGACCTGTTCTGGGCCAGCCCTTTCTTTACGGCCATCTCTACCAGTGCCGAGAGCCAGTTCCCGGCTCCGAACAATTCCGAGTAGACATTCCCGGGCAGGGCATTTTCATCCTTCGCAAGGATTGTCCCGGCGGCTCCATTGGCCGTAAGCACACTCCCGCCGGCATCGAACGTGATAACGCCGCTTTGAATATTTTTAAGGATGGTTTCACTCATGCTGAGGACGCTGCGCGCGCGCTCCTCCGCCTTATTCCTAAGCTCGTTAAGCTCCCTTTCCTTCTCTTTAAGTGAGGCTATGGTCAGCTGAAAGGTGTCTATGACAAACGAAATGTCATCGCGGCTCTGCGGGCTTACATCTACGGGGGCCCCTTGTGCCATCTGAATTAGTTTCCTGTGCGAGCCGGCCATCGTTCTTATAACATATAATACGGCCAGCAGCAGGAAGCCTATCGACATGGACTTCAGAATAAAATAAGTAGTCCCCTGCTGTGTCAGGTCTTCGATATACCCGGCATCGAGGGCGGCCTCTCCGACGGCGACTATTCTGCCCATAGGGTCTTTTATCGGAAAATAAGCGGAACAGAGCCTTGATTTTTTATCCCTGTAAATTGGAGATATCTCCACGCTTCCGTTCGCCGCAAGGTTGAACTCCTGTTCGGTAATGCCCTTCGGAAGAAACATCTCTCCCCTGTGTCTGGCTCCCGACATGTCGGTTATGATGCCGCCGTCCCTGTCAAGGATTATAAGACTCGACAGGGATTCCTGCTGCTTAAGAGAGTTGATGTACCGGGGATCGTCGAGGGACTCCGGATAATGGTCGCGGATTTCTCTTGAGATAATGTCGGAAACATTCAGGAGTCTTTTATCCATCTGGCTGTCGAGATATTTTCTTGTCCTTGAGATGAGCGAAAGGCTGCTGATTGTCAAAACCGCGAGCAGCGCCGCGAAAAAAAGCGTCGCGGCTTTTAAAAGACTCTCTAACGGAAAACCGTCTCTGGATGCCATAATGCTTATAATGCCGTTATACTGCAGGAGCCGGCTTACGGTTTATCTTTCTGAAGCCCCTTGATGATAGGCGAGAGTATGTCTATCGGCAACGGGAAAATCAGCGTGGAGTTCTTATCCCCGGAGAGTGTCAGCACGGTCTGAAGGAACCGCAGTTGAAGCGCGGCAGGCTCCGTCTGGATTATCTTTGCGGCGTCCGCCAGCTTCTGCGCGGCCTGGTACTCGCCTTCAGCGTTAATCACCTTCGCCCGGCGCTCCCTTTCCGCCTCGGCCTGCCTTGCTATAGCCCTCTGCATTCCCTCAGGCAGGTCAACATTTTTCACCTCGACGTTTGTCACCTTCACGCCCCAAGGCTCCGTCTGTTGGTCGATTATCTTCTGAAGCTCCATGTTAAGTTCGTCGCGCTTGCTCAAAAGATCGTCAAGGTTTGACTGCCCGAGTATGCTACGGAGCGTGGTCTGGGCAATCTGGGATGTGGCGAAATAGAAATCTTCGACTTCGATTATCGCCCTCCTTGGGTCCATAACCTTGAAATATATTACCGCGCCGACTTTCACCGTCACATTGTCCCTCGTTATCACGTCCTGCGAGGGAACGTCCATCGTCACGGTCCTGAGACTCACGCGCGTCGCCTTCTGGAGTACAGGCAGGACGATTATTATCCCCGGCCCCCTTACGCCGCGCTCAGGGTCAACGCGCCCGAGCGTAAAAATGACCGCCCTTTCGTACTCCTTCAGAATCTTTATGGAATTTATAACTATAAGGATTACTATCGCTACGGCAATCGCAAAACCCGAAATGCCAATTCCCAGCATAATCCCCTCCTTTTTAAAGTTTTCCCACCCTGAGCCGGAGTCCTGTCACCTCCAGCACCCTGACCTCTTCGCCAGCCTTAACATCACTTTCCGATACCGCGCGCCAGTGCGCGCCCTGGAGAAATACGTCTCCCTCCACGCCCTCGTGTATGTCCGTGCGCGCCTCCGCTACCATCCCGACAAGCGATTCTCTGCCCGTCGTATACCCGTAGCGGCGGGATTTAAGCCCAGTCCGCACCAGTATGAAAAAGAACCCGGAAATGACGAGCACGGACGGCAGAAGCACTGCAAGCGATATGCGCATATAGGGAAAGGACGTGTTTATAAGCATGAGAGAGCCGAGAAGAAGCGATATTACCCCGCCCACGGTAAGCATCCCGTAGCTCGGTATTTTTATCTCGGCCATGAACATTACAATGGCAAGCGCTATAAGCAGGAATCCGGCGTAGTTTACAGGCAGCGTGGAGAACGCATAGAAGGCGAGGACAAGAGATATGCCGCCTATGACGCCGGGAAGCACGAGGCCGGGATTGGACAACTCGAAGAAGATTCCTATAATCCCCAGCAGCATCAGCACATACGCTATGTTCGGGTCGGTTATGACGGAAAGAATCTTAAGCCTCGTGCCAGGCTCTATATATTCGACGTGCGCGTTCTTCGTATGCAGGATTTCCATACCCTTAGCCGTCAATGCCTGGCGTCCGTCCAGTTTGCCAAGCAGGTCTGAAAGATTGTCTGCGGCCATATCCGCAACGTGCAATTTTACCGCATCTTCTTCCGAAACGGACACGCTCTTGCGGACGGCATCTTCCGCCCAGTCCGCATTCCTGCCGTAGCGGTCGGCAAGACTCCGGATAAACGCCGCAGCGTCGTTTTCCACCTTTTTCGCCATTGTGCCGGTAAGGTTACCCCCGCCCATACCTACGGGATGGGCCGCCCCGATATTAGTTCCGGGCGCCATCGCAGTGACCGGAGACGCAAAAAAGATAAAAGTTCCAGCCGACGCCGCGCGCGCCCCGGACGGCGCGACATAGGTAATTACAGGGATAGGTGAAGCGAGGATTTCCTTCACTATTTTCCTCATTGAACTTTCAAGGCCGCCTGGAGTATCGAGCATTATTACCAGCGCCTCAGCATGGTTTTTCGAGGCGTCTTTTATGGCGTTGTCCATAAATTCCGCCGCTACGGGGTCGATAACGCCGTCCAGCCTGGCTACCATGACCACCGGCGCCGGAGCGTCCGCATTCGCAAAGGCCGCCATTAACAAGAATATCAGAAATAATAAGTAAACAGTAACTTTTTTCATGGGTTTATTATTATATTCGCCTTTGACTTCAGGTCCCGTAGATAGTCTTTAAGCCTTCTATTAGTCTCCTGCTCTGTGAGGAGGCTTTTTATAGCGGGCTTCACATCTTCAAATTTCTTATCCCCGAAATCCTTCTTGTGCCGCTCATAATATTTTTCCTCTTCGCCCGGGGTTGTCCGGATAAATACTTTTATCCTCCTGTCAATGTATTTTAGCACGAGCAACTGGTCACGAAGATTATTTTTAAGCTCGCTCTTCGTTATCCCGTCTTTATCGAGCGCCGCCTGAAATGACTTCTCGTCCGGATATCTTGCCCTTACCTGCTTATACGCCTGCTCCACCTCTTCAGGCCTGACCGTCGCAAGATTGAACTTGCGCGCCTCGTCTATTAAAAGCGCCCTGTCTATAAGCGAGTTCAGCGCTTTTTTCCTTGCCAGCCGGGCGGACTCCGGCGGGTTGACTGCCGAACCACCGGCTTCGGAATTACTTTCCGTTTTCTCGACCTCAACCGCGCGGTCAAGGTCGCTCTTGGTTATGACATGGTCGTTCACAACCGCCTCGACCTTATCCAGGACATAGGCGGAACATATTGACGCCCTCCCTACCCATCCAATCTCGCATGGAAGGTTCAGAGGTAAAAATATTATCGAAATAGCCAGGATAAATAAAATCTTCTTCATAGTAGCCATGCACTCTTTTCAGAACGCCTGCCCGAGCGTAAAATGCAGTTCACCCGTGGATTCTCCGGGGCGCCTGTTGAGCTTAAAGCCGTAGTCAAGCCTCAGGGGTCCGACAGGGGTTTCATAACGGATGCCGATACCTGCCCCGTAGCGCAGGCCGTTTGCGCCGGTATTAGTAAAACCGCTTCCGGCCCCGGTTATAAGGTCTCCCCCGACAGGCCCGGCGGCTGAGACGTTCTTATTTAAAAGCCATGCGTTACCGGCGTCAATAAACGTTACGAGCCCAAAATTATAAGGGAGCGGAAAGCGTATTTCGGCGTTGAATATAGCCATGGAATCTCCGCCGACAGGATTGCCGAATCTGTTGAGCGGAGCGACGCTTTCATAGCTGTATCCACGCAGGCTGGACGCCCCGCCTATGAAGAACCTCTCCGATATTGGTATTTCAAGCCTTCCGCCAAGCGAGCTTTCTATGCCCCCGCGCGCCGAGAACGCGCCGATTATGTCCTTGTAAAGCGGATAATACCAGCTCGTCTGGGCAGTGGCCTTGAACATGTTGACTGTCGAGCCGAAAAACGTGCTCGCATATTTCAGTATTATAGCGTGGACGGATCCTTTCGTGGGGTTAAAAGGATTGTTCCGGAAATCGAAAATCACAGACGGCGTGATGCTTGCGAGGTTAGACTTGTTTTTATCTTCCGGCGCAAGCGCGGCCCCGGCCCTTATGTCTCCGAACTTTATCTTTTCATATTGGTAATTCAGCGAGGTAGTGACGTGTTTTCCGAAGGTTTTGTCGAAGCCTGTGATACCAATCAGGTCTCTGATATGATAGTTCGGCTTCTCCGCATCGAGATATACGAGGCTGGTCCGGTATTTAAGATTAAACCCCATGAACCACGGCCATTTGTATGTCGCAATCGCCTTTGTCTCCTTGAAGCTCGCATCGCCGCGTAGCGATATGGAATGGCCAAGACCGAAAAGATTAATATATCCCACCTGTGCAAAACCACGGAGCCTGTCCCAGTCGCCATAACCGGCGCCGAATTCGACCCTTCCCGCATCCCTCTCCCGCAAGCTTACCAGCAGGTCTTTGGAAGTTCCAATCTCTTCCGGCGCAACCGGCGTTATTCGCACCTGGCTGAAAAATCCCAGCCTGTACAGCCTCTGCTGACTCATGAGTATCTTTTCGTAATCGAAAGGGTCTCCCGGTTTCACGAGCATCTCGCGCAGGATAGTTCTGTCTTTCGTAGCTATGTTTCCACGGAGGATTATCCTCCCGATTTTTACGGGAGAACCCTGGCTGATAACGTAAGAGAGTGTTACACCACGGCCTCCATCAATAAATTCACGCTTTGTGTTTATGGTAGCGCGTATATATCCGGCCTTCGAGAAAAGGCTTATGACGTTATTTTCGTCCTGCTTTATTATCTGCGGGTTGAAAGGCTCTCCAAGTTTCTGCGTTATTGCCGCTTCTATTTTTTTCTCCGGCACCGCTTCGCCGTCTATAATCCTTCGTGATAACACGTATGTCCTCGGGCCTTCGATAATA
>DAHWTK010000044.1 GCA_027328825.1 Nitrospirota bacterium | reverse complement strand
CGATGCCCGTGATGGTGGAAACCACTATGCAGCCGACGAGAAGCGCTATTATGAGGCCGGGCGAAGGCCAGAGGTATGGCACGCTCAGTTCCTTAACCAGCAGGTTCTTGAACGAATACACGATTATTCCGCCGCCCGCGACACCCAGGATGCCTCCTGCGGATGTAAGCATGGCCGCCTCGGTTATCAACAGGCGGAACATAAAGCCCTTTGTCGCGCCCATTGCCCTTAATAGACCTATCTCCCTCTGGCGCTCGTTCACAATCATCGAAAACACCACGCCGATAAGCAGAAGCGCCATGACCCAGACAATCCCGCCTACTGTCAGGAGGTATGCGAAGAGCTTCGAGAGCTGGTCCTTTACCGTGGATATGACGTCGCTCGAAGCTATGGCCTTGACGCCGTCAACGGCGAAGGATATTTTTACCGCCACCCTCTGCGGCGTGTAGCCGTCCTTCACCTTCACAAGGACGGTCGATATTTCGTCCGGCGTCACGTTCACCTTTTTAAGCGCCTTGCTCCCGGACTGCTCGGCCATTTTATATGCGGCGTTAAGGGTGATAAAAGCGGAGTTGTCGAGGTATCTCATTCCGGTTCTGGCGAGGATGCCTACGACGTTGTATTCCTGGCCGTAGAACTTGAGCGTCCTTCCGGTCATGGTCGGGACCTCGTTCCCGGCGATTATGTCGTTGTCGTTGAAATTTTTTCCGGAGAAATCCGTGAGCCAGGGCGTAACGGAGAAATCAGTGGCCGGGTCGAAACCTATAAGAAGGACGTTCGATACGCCGCAGCACGAAAGCGGCGAAGATTTTATGAACACCTGCGGAGTGGCCTTGTCCACGCCCTCAACCTGCCTTACCTCGTCCAACACCTTCTTCGGCATGTAGTATTCAGACGGCTGGCCGGATATAAGCGCGTCCTTCGCCTTGGACTCGTCCTTCGCCGGCACGACGAGCACGTCGGCCCCGAGCCGACCGGCCCCGACGGCGATGCTTCTCCTGACGCTGTAGATTACAAGCGTGGCGGAGAAAAGTGTCCCGGATACCGCCGCGACTGAGAGGACTATGGACACTGTGCGGAAAAGCTTCCTCCTGATGTTCCTGACTGCCAGGTGTGTTAGTCCCAGCTTCTTCAAGCGTCTACCTCATCTTTCCTTGCCGCGAAAAAAATAATTATGGATAATAGCAGAATGGCTCCGCCGCACAGTCTCCAGACCGGGAGGTCTCCGTATGTGCAGGCCATCATGGGGTTATTGCAGACGCCGATTAAAAAAGACGGATAAAGTATGATAAGGATTCCGCCGATGGCGGTTATTACGGAGAGCATCCGGGGCGTTTCCATTTCCGACGAAATTATGGAGAGAAAGGCGGCGGCAATTACGACCGCGCAGATGCCGATTACGGCCATGTAGGTATGCGAGTCTTTATCGGAGCAGAGCGGGAAGACCGCCGGAGCGACAAGCGCGGCGGCGGATACGGCCATCTCCCCACCCGCAACGACTGCAATCAGTTTCTTTCTTGCGCTCAAAGAATTATCCCCCGAATAATTCCGCTATTTTATTCGCAATCTTTCCGGTTTCATCCGAACGCTGTTTTTTAATATATCACGTTTACTGAGGTCTTCCGGTAAATTTTAATAATCCCGTTTTTCCCTTAAAAACCGCCCCCGGGCCTTTCGGCCCAGGGGCATGAGTCTTCCCTTTTTAGGGGGGCCGGGTATTTATTCAGGGTTCTTTCCCCAATCCACGGCTATGCCGCAGAGAAGGGGCGAGCCGTTGTCGATCTGAATCTTAACGCCCGCCTGCTCATGGCATCTCTTGCAGATGGACACTTCCTTCACAATCTTATGCGTCTTTACGTTCATGACGGCCAGTATCGAGTCGTCCGAGTATGTCCTGCACGACAGGAGCACGTATTTCCCGTCCGGGGTGAAGGCGAAGTCGTGCGGGAAAAGCTGGTCGTCGGTCAGGTTTATCCTGTCCTTTACCTTCCTCTTGTTAACATCGATGATAACTATCTGGCTCTTGCCCTTGCCGGCAACGGAACTCGGAACCGGGCCCTTGGCCGTAACGACAAACTCGTTCGGCGCGGAAACCCACAGTTCGGTATGCGCCGGATTCATGCGTATCTGGTGGATAAAAGTGCCGACCGGTATCTCGCCTATCTTCTTCTTGGTCTTCCAGTCGAGCACGAAGACCTTGCCCTGCACCATGTCGGAGACGAAGGCGGTCTTGCCGTCTTTTGTCCAGGCGATGCCGCAGACGGACTTGCCGACCGGTATTACGTCCGCCTTCTTTTCTTTCTTGATATTGAACTGGTAGACGTCTCCGTCCGCCATGTCTTCATAATAGATATTCTTGCCGCCGGGGCCGGGTATGGCGCCGCAGAACTTCTCGCCCACCTGTCCTAAGTCGGTTAATTTTTCAGTATCGAGGTTATACTTTTTTATTCTGCCGTCCAGGAGGCCGACGAAGAGATCGCGCCCGACAAGCGCGCCGCCGTGGGTGCCGCCGCCCGGCTTCTTGTGCGCCGCATCGAGGTGCAGGCCGGCTATCACGCCTTCCGTCTCGCTTCCGGCGTGGGTTATCACTATCCTGTCAAGATCCCATGTGGAGAGATTAATTACGGCCAGGTGCCCGCCGTGTCCCGCCACGTACGCCGTGCCTTTCAGAAGCGGCGCATCGTCAGCCGCGGCAATCAGGGCCGTGGCCATGAGCGCCACGGCGGCAAGAGCAATACTGAACATCATCTTCTTCATGGCTTTTCCTCCAGAGCTGTCTGCCATTTTTTAATAGCCGGAATTCGCCGAAACCGGCTGTTCCCCATACAGCACCAAAATTTCTTTCAAGATAAGGCCGGTTAATGCCGCGCGTCACCTCCTTTAAAAATAATTTGCCTACTCTCTTATAAACAGGAAATAGACCATCGTCCAACTGCCGAGAATTATGAATATTATCGAGACCAGGCTGCCCAGTGCCAGAGTTGAAAGACCGGTCAGACCGTGGCCGATGTTGCAACCGCCCGCAAGGGTGGCGCCAAATCCCATGATAAGCCCGCCGGAGAACTGGGTTACGAGCGACTGGGCCTTGGGGGCGCGCCAGGAAAACTCCTTGTTTTTGTATGCGGAGAGGAACGAACCGAGCACCAGGCCGAATATCATCCATACGCTCCAGGTCATTGTTCCAAGCCTTCCGACAACACTCGGTATGTCCGCGGCCTGGGCCTCTATCGCCGTTCTCTTTATCGCGGCGAACTTTGCCGCGCCCGTAAACCATGCGGAAAGCTCGTTCAAGGGGCCAGTGAATGAAAGGCCTCTGGCGTGCGGGAACCCGCCCCATATCTCGGAGGCGTAAAAGGCCAGTGTTGCCACAAGACCGACTATTATACCGGTAAACCACCAACTGAAACCTTTCTGCCCGGCAGCCCTCTTGAAATTACCCTTGGCTATGAATATAAGCGCCGGGACGGCCAGCACAGCTATTACTATCCAGCGGTTTACGCCGAGCACGCTGTAAATGGTAACCGGCATGAGGTTGCCGTCCGCGTCCGTAACGCTGTAAAGGAATTTCGCGCTCGAGAGGTTGGAGGGATCAAAACCCGGGCCGAACCAGAGGAATTTCGCAATGGGGTTGAGTATGCCTGAGAGCGTCGATGCGGCTGTGAGGAGGAATCCCAGGGCCGCAAACCACGAGCCTATCATGCCCTCGCCAACCCTGTATAGCGTCCCGGTCGCGCACCCGCCGGCCAGCACCATACCTATGCCGAATATATATCCGCCAAGGACGTTCGCCAGCCATGTGAAGGGGATGACCCGGAGCTTTATTATCCCTGCGGCGTCCAGGCCGTTGGCGCCTAATATTAGTATCAGTAGCGCCAGGATGTATATCCTGAACACGGTGAAATCGCGCGACAGAAGCACCTCCCGAAACGCGGTATTCATGCAGAATCGCCCGTGCTGGAGGGTATAGCCGAATATTGCGCCTACTCCAAGCCCGGAAATGATTAACGGCCAGTTCATTTCTTCGTTCCTCCCTTATTAATAGATATTTGATTTAATCCGTAACGTATTCCGATAAGTGCAAAAGCTCTGCCACCCCGTGCGCGGATTTTTGTCTTTTCCGGAAGTCCATGATTGTCAAAGGGAAAATCGTTATTAACTTTGTAACCAGGCATTTAACTTGCTTTAAAATACGCGTAAGCTGAGACATCCATGCCCCATTTATACCTTTTTTGTCCCAGAAGAAAGACCTTTTAATCGGTTTTGCAGTGTGTTAAACTTCGGCGGGTATTAAAATTATCCGATTTTAATGGCATGTTAATTGCAATAATTTTCAGTATTTGAATTAGACCTGTAAAGTCTGGTTAAACAATAGAAAAACCATTATTAATCAGGGGGTAAGCAATTGTCAGCGAAGAGAGTCATTTGCGTTCTCGGGGCAGTATTTCTGCTTTTGGCGGCGTCCGGCTGCAACAAAAAAGCGAAGAGCGATACGACCGGAAGACCCACAATGCGTATAGGCTTTATGATATGCAACAGCAGGGACGAGACGATAGCCCGTTTCGCTCCGCTTTGCAAGTATCTGTCAGACAAGCTTAATATCAATTTCGTCCCGGTGCCTATCAACACGATAGACTTTGAGCAGGCGGTGCGGGATAAAAAAGTGGACTTCACTCATACAAATTCTCTTTTGTATGTTATACTGAATAAAAATTACGGCGTGGATATACTGGCCGGCGACGTCCGCGGGCCGGACGGCAGGATGTCGAGAGGGGCTATAATGGTAAAGAAAGACAGCCCCATTAAGACTATTGCCGACCTAAAGGACAAGCGTCTTGTTTTCGGGCCTGCGTTCGCGCCTACGGGTTATCTTTCCCAGTATTACCTGATGCTCAAAAGCGGGTTCAATCCCGAAACCGGCTTGAGGTTTTATACTACGCCGCACGGCGCATATAAGCACGACAAGGTTATTTACTCTCTCGAATACGGTGATTTCGACGCTGCGGCAGTACCAATGCTCGATTTTTATCTGCTCTCCAAAGAAGGCAGGATAGACCCCACAGATTTTCGCATTATAGCCGAGGAAAAGCCCATACCATACTGCGGTTTCGGTGTCTGCGAGAACGTTGATGAAAACCTTGCCAAAAAATTCAAACAGGCGCTGCTGAATATAAAACCCGACGATACCGTGGAGTATCAGGGCGAGCGTCTTAAAGTATTGAAAGCCGCATGGGTGGACGGTTTCGCCGAAGCGAAGGATTCCGATTACGATTTTGTAAGGGAGATGGCCAAGACGTGCAATATGCCGCCTTACCAGAAATTCTAAATGAAGCTTGACAGGTTCGATTTCATAGTAATTTCCGCCGTAGCTGTCCTTTCTGCGGGGGCCGTGTTTTACGGCGCAGCCGGCTATGGAACCCAGACAACTACCGAAGCCGAGGCCCGGCAGGACCCGGAAATTGCCGCGCAGATGGCCCCGAAGATTGCCGAGGCGAAGGCGCTTATGAATTCCGGCCAGATGCGCCAGGCTGCCAGCGCCTGCAAGGGGATATGCCTTGCCGACCCGGCGGACGCCTCGGCCCATGCCCTTTACGGCCAGGTATGTTCCAGGCTCCAGGACTACCCGGACGCGGTGAAGGAATTCCGGATGTGCCTCTCTCTCGATGCGGACTATGCCGACAGCAAATCGCGCAGATTCATCGGCAAGATAATAAAGGCTACGATAAAGGAGTGCAAGCCGCAGTTCATGCTGGCGCTCTCGAAGAACCCGAATGACAAAGAGGCGGCGTCGGACATGGAGAACGTTCATTACCTCCAGAGGATGCTTGCGGGTGGCTGTGATTGAGTTTGTAAAAAGGCATAAGGAGACCCTTACCGCCGTCGCGGTCGGGGTGGCGATGGGCTGGGCCGGGGCATGCCTTGCGTGTCTCGGCAACCCGAAGAATACCGGCATATGCATCTCCTGCTTTATGGAGAACCTCGCCGGTTCTCTGGGGCTGCACAACAACATAAGGATGGACTACATCCGTCCGGAGCTGATAGGCTTTGTACTGGGCGGCATGGCAGCCGCTCTGATAGCGAAGGAATTCAAGGCTGAGGGCGGCTCCTCGCCGATGCTCCGCTTCTTTGCGGGCATTCTCCTCATAGTCGGTTGCTCCATATTTCTCGGATGCCCCATAAGGATGATACTGAGGCTTGCAAACGGTGATTTCACGGCGATTTCCGCAGTCATAGGCCTTGTAGTCGGCGTATGGATAGGTTTCCAGTTCCTGAAGCGCGGGTTTTATCTCGGCGATATTTCATCGATGCCGTTTCTGAACGGCCTTGCGATACCGGCGATATTCGCGGCCCTTCTTCTCGGTCTTGCGTTCAGGCCGGATTTCCTGCACTTCTCGAAAGTCGGCCCCGGAGCACAGGAGGCGCATATAAAATTCTCGCTCGGTTCCGGGCTGATAATAGGCTTTCTTGCCCAGCGTTCCCGTTTCTGCATCACGGGCAGCATCGGGAATTTCCTGGCTTCGCGTGATAAAAAAGTAATTATATCGCTTGTGGCATTTGCGCTCACGGCCCTCGCAGTCAACCTCTACAAGGGCTTCTTTACTCCGGGATTTGAAGGTCAGCCCGGCTCGCACCTGGCCTACGGCTGGAGCTTCATGGGCATGATGCTTGTCGGGATTGTATCCGCCATGATAGGCGGCTGTCCGTTCCGCCAGCTCATAATGGCAGGACAGGGGAGCATGGACGCCGGAGCGGCGGTGCTCGGCATGATTGCCGGCGGTGCCGTAGTCCAGGCATGGGATATAACCAGCACAAACATGGGGCCGACGGTTTATGGCGAAGTGGCAACGCTTGCCGGGCTTTCGCTGGTGCTGGCGGCGGGTCTTTTTCTGCGGGTGAGAGAGTGAAAAGGCCGCCGTGTTTTCAGAGCCTCACGATAACCAGGACGCCGCTTTAAAATATTCCGTAATCCCGGGTATAATAAAAAAATGATATACATAGACAACGCAGCCACGTCGCACCCGAAACCGGAATCCGTATACAAGCGGATGGACTTCGTCCTCCGGAACGCCTCCGCAAACCCTGGCCGCTCCGGCCACAGGATGGCCATAGAGGCAAACCGCGTAATCTTCGAGAGCAGGGAGAGCGTCGCACGCCTCTTCAACATTCGGCACCCTGAGAGGATAATCTTTACCTGCAACGCCACTGCCGCACTCAATCTCGCCCTGAAGGGCCTCCTTCAGCCGGGGGATCACTGCGTCACGTCGGACATGGAGCATAATTCCATGGTCAGGCCGCTCAAGTTCCTCTCGCAGCAGGGCGTCAACGTTCACAGAGTGCAGGCGTCGAGGGAGGGTTCTCTCGACCCCGACGAAATATCCTCCGCAATAACCTGCGAGACAAGGCTCATCGCCGTAACGCACGCATCGAATGTAATAGGCACTATTACGCCCATCGCCGATATAATAAAAACCGCTCACAACAAAGAAGTCCCAGTCCTTATCGACGCCGCCCAGACCGCCGGCTCCGTCCCGATTGACGTCGAGGCGCTTGACGTGGACATGCTTGCCTGTCCCGGCCATAAGGGGCTGTTCGGCCCGCAGGGAACGGGATTCCTGTACTTATCCCCTAAAATCAACCTTAACCCGACCGTCTTCGGCGGGACAGGCTCCCGCTCCGACCTCGACAGGATGCCGGATTTCCTGCCGGACCGCTATGAGGCCGGGACGCTCAACACGCCAGGCATCGCCGGTCTTGGAGCAGGCGCCGAATTTATATCCTCGGAAGGTATCGACATCGTGCGCGCGCACGAAAAGCATATGCTCTCCCGGCTTACAGGAGGCCTTTCCGGTATTCCGGGAGTAAAGATTTACGGGACGAAGGATTTGGAGCGGCGCGCTGCGGTAGTATCTTTTATTATCGAAGGCCTTGACCCGGCTGTCATAGGGGACAGGCTCGATACGGACTTCGGCATAGGCGTGCGTGTAGGGATACACTGCGCCCCGGACGCCCACAAGGTAATCGGCAGTTACCCCAAGGGAACGGTCCGAATGAGTCCCGGATATTTCACAACGTCTGAAGATATTGACCGGGCAATATGGGCTGTGGAAGCCATAGCCTCAGGCCGGGAAAACCATCATTATATCCCCGTTTCAAGCCCGCGGCCTGCCTTCCCTCGGGGTTAGGGAGGATAAAAACACACTGGTTGCGCCGGGTTTAATGGGATTGGCGAATGGACGAACAATATAAAATCTTCGTATTCAAGAGCACTTACCTTACTTTCAAGGCCGAACGGGCGCTGAAGGGCGCGCATGTTGCGTGCAAGGTAGTAACGAAACCGCGCGATATAAGCTCCGACTGCGGTCTTGCCATCCGCGTCACCGCGTTGGACGAGCCGGCGGCCTCAAAAGTTATGTGCGATTCAGGCATCGCCAGCCTTGGGGTGTGGTAAAGCCTGCCCAGACCCGCAGCCTGCCCCGGCACGAATAAAGCCGGGTAACTGCCCTCTCCCACAAGGTGCGAGGGTTAAAAATTATATAGCCCAAAGCCGTCCTGTAAGCCGAATTCTGTATCCCTATGCCCCCTTCTCCGGGCGCTTTCACGCCGCCCTCTCCCGCATGGGGAGAGGGAACAAGGAAAAGAGAAAACATAGGGACGGCGGCCATTCCTCTGGGACCTGGATTACTCCAGGCCTCAAGCGGCCTGACCCGGGGACATCGGGCGGGCAGCCCTTGTCGTCCCCCTATTTGGCCTTGCTCCGGGTGGGGTTTGCCATGCCCTGGACGTCGCCGCCCAGGCGGTGAGCTCTTGCCTCGCCGTTTCACCCTTGCCTATAAGCCCCCTCTCCCGGCTCTTCGAGCCACCCTCTCCCACAAGGGGCGAGGGAATCAGGAAAGAAAACTTATCGTAGGCGGTCTTTTCTCTGCGGCACTTTCCGTAGGGTCGCCCCTCCTGGACGTTATCCAGCACCCTGCCCTGTGGAGTTCGGACTTTCCTCTGCTATATCCCCCTCTCACCTGCCCTCTCCCGCCAAGGGGAGAGGGAATATTGAAGAAGGCACGTTTTAGCAGCAGCCGCCCGGACGGCTTTGGGCAAACTAATTATATAATATACAAAGAAATTTAGGAAGGAAAAGTCGCCTAATTCACGATTGTAAACAAAAAGATCAGCGTATTTCCGTTATCTTTTTGTCTATCGCCTCGTTTGCGAGGGCGTCGGCGTGTGCGTTTTTTTCGCGCGGGACATGTAATATATTGAAATATTTGAAGTTTAAGGTAAGGGATTTCGCCTGCGTGAAGAGCGGCTGAAGCTGGGGATGTTTTACCCGATACTCGCCTTTCATCTGCTTCACCAGAAGTTCCGAGTCGGCAAAAACCGTTAAATTATCAGCACTTAGCTCATGGGCAGCCTTAAGTCCCTCAAGCAGCGCGGTATATTCGGCCTGGTTATTGGTAGCCTTGCCTATGTAGCGGCGTATCTCCTTGATTTCCTTGCCGTGTTGATCTTCTATAACCACGCCGATCCCCGCCTCGCCGGGGTTCCCGCGCGACGCCCCGTCGGTATGAACCCTGAGCGAAACGCCGCCCTGCCCTCCTTCCGGAGCCTCGAAAGCGAACCCCGTCTGACCGGCCTTCCCCTTCCCGGACCTCTTCTCTGCGCCCCGTTCTGCTTCCCGGATTTCTCCTTCTTTTACCGCGTCCGCCGCTTCCAGCAAAAGTGCCCGAAGCGCCTTCCCGTCCAGTTCCGGGTGCTCGTCCATAATGGCCCGGACGGAAAGCGTCCCGGCAAGGAGCCTCAGGGCTTCAAATTTTCTCACTTGGAAGGCTCCGCCACCGGTTCCCTGTAATACAGGATGCGGCGGCAGTTGTTGCATTTTATTATGCTCTCGCCCTTCCGGACGTTATTGAACATCTGCGGCGGTATCATCATCCTGCACCCGGTGCAGGAGGTATTCGCAGCCTCGACGACTGCGGATTCGGGATATTTTGCGAGAATGGTGGAATAATACTGGGCATGGGTCTCCGTAATCTTCGGGAATATCTCAAGCCTTTTTCCGGAGAGTTCTTCCATCTCCCTGTCCCCTGCGACAAAGCGCCCCTCTATCTCGGTCTTGCGCTCGTTGAACTTTTTTTCTTCCTCGTCGGCCAGGCCCTTTTTCCCGGAGGCGGCGGCCTCGGCCTTCTCCACCTTTTCCATCAGTTCAAGCTCTGTTTCTTCTATCTTGGCTATCTTTTTCTGGCATTCTTCTATCTCTTTCAGATGCGCGAAATATTCCTTGTTCGTCTTTATCTCGGTCGTGCGGAGCTTGAGTTTGTTGAGGTGCTCGTTCTCCGTCTGAAGCTCGGCGTCCGCCGCGCGCTTCTCCTTGTTCACCTGTTCAAGCTCAGCCCTGGCCGCATCCATCTCCGCCTTTATCTGCTGGAGCGTCTCTCCGGCGTAAGATATCAGTTTAGGAAGCCTTTCCTTGTCCTTCCTGAGTTCATAAAGCCTTGCGTCTATTCCCTGAAGTTCTACCAAGAGCCTTAGATCTTCCAACACCTCTACCTCCGTTTGCATAACTCCATTTTTTGTCATTCCCGAAGGGTCTAATCGGGGATTATTGCTGAATAAAAAAACCGGCGGGTTTTTCCCTCCGGCGTCAGATGACTTCCCATGGCGATACCTCTGTTAAACAATTTTCCACGGATATCTTCCATCCGTTTTCCCTGAATTTCTCCCTAAGCCTTGCGGCCAGATGCTCCATAGCCGGAAGCTCCGTCTCCCGGTGCCCGGCGTCTATAAGGCATATGCCGAGCGACAAGGCGGCAAGCGCCTGGTGATATTTCACATCGCCGGTTATGAATGCATCCGCTCCGGAATCCGCCGCCAGTTCCAGCAGATCCGCGCCGCTCCCGCCGCAGACGGCGACGGTCTTTATTTTTCTGTCCGGCTCACCCGTCAGGCGGACTTCTTTTACGGAGAGAACCTTCTTGACCCTCGCTACAAGCGCGGATGCGGTTATCGGCGTCTTTAAATCACCTATCCTGCCGAAGCCCGCGCCAGGATTATCGTCCATCGGCTCAAGCGGCCTGGCATTTATAATCCCCAGCCTCTCCGCCAGGAAATCGTTCAGACCTCCGGGGGCCCTGTCGAAACTTGTATGCGCTGCGTAGAGGGAGATACTGTTTTTTATGCAGAGTGCGGTGGCAAGACCTTCGCCGGAGGATAAGTCGAGGGATTTTATAGGGTTAAAAAACAGGGGGTGATGCGTGACAAGCAGGTTTATCTTTTTCCCCGCCGCTTCCCTTATCACCTCCGGGAGCGGGTCCAGCGCGACCATCACTTTTACTGTCTCCCGATCCGGGTCTCCCAGCTGGAGTCCCGTGTTGTCCCACCTGGCGGCGAGCGCGGGGTCGAAAATCTCTTCTATATGCCTGAGGACTTCCTTAAGCTTCGGCATTGCCTCTTGAAGGAGTGGTGGGCCCGCCAGGATTCGAACCTGGGACAATCCGGTTATGAGCCGGGGGCTCTACCAACTGAGCTACGGGCCCTAACTCAAAACGAACTGCTATTTTGCATTAGGGGGGCGTCTTTGTCAAGCCGAAAAAATGTTTTGTCCGCCCGTTAATTTTATATTATACTGATTTTTTAAAATTTCTTCGGGAGGCTATAAATAACCATGCAAAACATCCGCGTGCGTTTCGCCCCGTCGCCGACAGGGTTCCTGCACATAGGCGGCGTCAGGACGGCCCTTTTCAACTGGCTCTTCGCCCGTCATAACGGCGGCACGTTCATCCTGCGCATCGAGGACACCGACCAGACCCGCTCCACGGACGAATCCATACAGGCCATACTCCAGGGGATGGAGTGGTGCGGCATGAACTGGGACGAGGGGCCTGGCAAAGACGGCGCGCACGGGCCATACCGCCAGACGGAGCGGCTTCCCATATACCGCGAACACGTCGAGAAGCTCCTTGCCTCCGGGCGTGCATACAAATGTTACTGCACACCTGAAGAGCTCGATGAGCGGCGAAAGGCCGCGCTGGCCCAGGGGCGTCCGCCGAAATACGACAGGAAGTGCCTGGAACTGAAGACGCCGCCTTTGGAAGTTACGCCGGTAATTCGCTTCCGGGCGAATACGGAAGGCCAGACAGTGGTGAACGACCTCATAAAGGGCAAGGTCGTTTTTGACAACTCCGTCCTGGACGACCTTATCATAATGCGCTCGGACGGCTGGCCGACGTATAATTTCGCAGTCGTCGTGGACGACTCGACGATGGGTATAACGCACGTCCTGAGGGGCGACGACCACTTGAACAACACGCCGCGCCAGATGCAGATGTACGAGGCGCTGGGGTATCAGATGCCTCAGTTCGGACATCTCTCCATGATACTCGGCTCCGACAAGGCGCGTCTTTCCAAGCGACACGGCGCGACGTCCATAATGCAGTACAAGGAGATGGGCTATCTCCCGGAGGCGATGGTGAATTACCTCGTGCGCCTGGGCTGGTCTTTCGGAGACCAGGAGATATTCTCGGTCGAAGAGATGATAAAAAATTTCTCGCTGGACAGCATATCCTCCGCCGCGGCGGTATTCAACCCGGACAAGCTAAACTGGATCAATCACCACTGGATTAACGCGAAACCGCCGGAGGAGATTGCGAAGCTCCTGTTGCCGATACTTGCCGACATGAAGCTCGCTCCGCCGGAGGCTGTCGCCGGGATGCGCGAAGAGCGTTACGGGGCGAACGCGGAAGACGACCTGTGGAGCCTAGGCAGGCTTGAAAAGGTGGTCCTTGCACAGCGAGAGAAAAGCCATACGCTGGCCGAGATGGCGGAGCTGTCCAAGTATTTCTTTGCCGAGCCGGAGATAGAGCCTAAGGCGGCTGAAAAATTCCTGACTGCGGAGATAAAGCCGGTTCTTGAGCGGCTTATGGCGCTTATAGAGGCGATACCGGATTCGGATTTCAGCCATGCGGAACTGGAGAAGGTCTTTCATACCGTAATGGAGGAAACCGGGCTTAAGATGGGTAAGGTTGCCCAGCCGGTGCGTATCGCCGTCACGGGCGGGACGGTAAGCCCCGGCATATACGAGACGCTTGAGATACTTGGAAAAGAAGAAAGCGTAAAGAGGCTGAGGGAGGCAGTTTCGCAGATACATTAAAAATAATTGCCGTTCCCGCGAAGGCTGGAATCCATAGACTTTTAAAAGTCATTGGCCCACCGTTTTCACAGGGGTGACGAGAAACAGGGGCGGCATATTTTTTGTGCATCGCCTCCCCCTGCATGGAAGACGATGCCGCCTCCAATGCCGCCCCTTAAGACAAAACATATATCAAACAAGGGAATTGGTCAATTTATTATAATAATAATAAATTGCGAGACAATTCTGCCTTGACAGGAAACGCAGGAATTCGGTAATATAGCGGTGCTATTGGGGGATCGTCTAATGGTAGGACAGCAGCCTCTGGAGTTGCCTATCGGGGTTCGAGTCCCTGTCCCCCAGCCAGAAA
>DAHWTK010000043.1:8848-13513 GCA_027328825.1 Nitrospirota bacterium | reverse complement strand
TGGAAGGGCTTGAGATACCTTCGAGACATCTGGGCCTCACCACCGATCTGGACGGCATCCTGACGCGGGAATTTATAAGCAGGTTAAAGGATACGGTAAAAGAGCATGTGGATATTCGCGCATTGATGAAAATAGCGTCCACGGCAAACAGGCCGAACCCTGTATGCAGGGCAAAGGCGGCCAAGGCTATAGCCGCGCGACTCGCCGTGGCGATGGACGAAGCGTTCTGTTTCTATTACCAGGACAACCTTGAGGCGCTTGAGTCCCTGGGCCTTGAGATTGTCCCGTTCTCGCCCCTTAAAGACGGCGGCCTGCCTGAAAATATATCCGGGATTTATTTTGGCGGAGGTTATCCGGAGATGTATGCGAGAGGGCTCGCGTTAAATAATTTCGTGATAAACGACGTGCGTGAGGCGGCGCGCGCCGGCCTGCCTATATATGCCGAGTGCGGCGGACTCATGTATTTATCCGAGGGCATAACGGACATGGAGGGCGTGTTTCATCCCATGGCCGGACTCGTCCCGGCGAAAACGAAAATGCTTGACAGGCGAAAGGCCCTTGGATACAGGGAGGTAACCGTAACGGGAACTACAATTTTCCCGGAAGGCGAAACCGCGCGCGGGCACGAATTCCATTATTCCGAACCGGGGCCCGTGGGAAGCGGCGTGAAGCGCGTATACAAGCTGAAAAATGCATCAGGTGAAGAAACTAGGGAAGGGTATGCCGCAGGCAATCTGCTTGCGAGCTACGTGCATCTGCACTTCCTGTCCAACAGGAAGTTCGCGGAATGTTTTGCAGACAGGGTAAAAAAATCCAAATCCTTTAAACGGGTATAATTTTGTTTCTTTGTAGCTGCCCGATTTATCAGGCCATTAAAAGCGCTCCATAAATGGAGCAGCTACGAATTTATGGACAGGAGGGAAATGTAATGGCATCGCAGGTAGAGCAGGCAATACAGAATATCACGACCGCCCAGATGAAGGCGGTTGCAAAAGAAGAGGGTATATCTGAAGATTACGTCCGCGACATGGTGGCTCAGGGCAAGGTTGTAATACCGAATAACACCGTGAGAAAATGCAGCACGGTAGGTATCGGCAAGGGTCTGCGCACCAAGATAAACGCGAGCATCGGGACTTCCACGGACATAGCGGACATGGGCCTCGAAGTGGAGAAGGCGAAAGTCGCCCAGGCCTGCGGCGCGGATACGCTTATGGACTTGTCCGTCGGCGGGGACATCAAAAAAATACGCCGCGAAGTGCTTCAGGCGATAAACCTGCCGGTCGGGACCGTCCCGCTTTACCAGGCGTTTGCCCAGTCGATAGAGAAATACGGGAACCCGGTGGATATGCCGGAGGAGATGCTTTTCGATGTTATCGAGGAGCAGTGCGCGGACGGCATATCGTTTATGGCCATACATTGCGGGATAAACCGGCTGACCATCGAGAGGCTCCGCAGGCAGGGATACCGCTACGGGGGCCTTGTCAGCAAAGGCGGGGCGTATATGGTGGCCTGGATGATGCATAATAACAAGGAAAATCCGCTCTTCGAGAAATTCGACCGCGTGGCGGATATCCTGAAGAAATACGACTGCGTGCTCTCGCTTGGGAACGGTTTCCGCGCCGGTGCTATACACGACTCCTCCGACCGCTGCCAGATACAGGAGCTTATTATAAACTGTGAACTGGCGGAGCTTGGGCGCAAGGCAGGATGCCAGATGATGGTCGAGGGGCCCGGCCATATACCAATCGACGAGATAGATGCGAATATCATCATGCAGAAACGCATGTCGAACGAGGCGCCTTTCTATGTCCTGGGGCCGATAACGACAGACGTCGCGCCAGGTTACGACCACATTACCGCGGCCATCGGCGCGTCGCTTTCCTCCGCCTACGGCGCTGATTTTATCTGCTATGTTACACCCTCTGAGCACCTGGCCCTCCCCGATGCGCAGGACGTAAGGGAAGGCGTTATGGCGGCGAAGATTGCCGCGCATATCGGGGACATGATAAAATACAAGAACCGCGAAAGAGACAGGCAGATGAGCCTCGCCCGGCGGGGGCTTGACTGGAAGAAGCAGTTCGAGCTTGCAATCACGGGAGAAAGGCCGAACGAAATCCGCGCGTCGCGTATGCCGTCAGACGAAGGTTCCTGCACTATGTGCGGGGAGTTTTGCGCCACGAAGATAGTAACAAAATATTTCGAGGACGACATAGAAAGAGGCGTAAAGAAGTAACGCCTCTCTCAAAGTTACAATTCAGGTCGGCTTTAACGCCTGAAGTAACGGTCCTGGTCGTCCCGGTCGCGGCGCCACCAGCGATGTTCCGGAATATAGTACCTGCGGTAATAGGGCCTGTAGTAAGGGTAGGGAGAAGGATAATAATATCGCGGGTAGGTGTAGGCATATGGGTACGGAACCGGGGCCGGGGCTACAATGACCGGCGGCGCTATACCAAAACCGAAAGAAAAATTTACGTGCGCATGGGCCGTCTGGCCTCCAGCCAGGAACATGGCGCCTGCAAAGAGCATTGAAACCAGATATTTCTTCATGTTGCACCTCGTTTTATGCTCTGCCGTTATAATTAATAAGACTCGTTACTGATACTTAAGGTTACAGTTTCAATTGACAAAGGGGCATGATTTGTATATAAGAGGCACATGGAAAGCACTATAATACTGCTTGGACACGGCTCCCGAGCCGCCTGTCATATGCCGGAAGTGGCGGAAATGGTTGCGGAAATGGGTTCCGTCAGTGTCCGATACGCATGTCTTCAGTTCTGCGCCCACGACCTGCCTTCCGCTGTCGATGAAGCCGTTAAAGACGGCGCAAAAAAGGTGATTATAATCCCGTATTTCCTGCACCTAGGTAATCACATGATAAAGGATATTCCGGCAGAGATTTCGGCGCTGAGGGATAAATATCCCGGTGTGAAAATTGAACTCGCGGAGCACCTTGGGGTGCATCCAAAGCTTGCGGAGATTGTTCTGGAGAGGATAAAAGATTCGGGCGGTGCCGGCAAATGAGTAAAACCAAAGACATAGACTTTCAGCTTGAGATAATCCTCCGTGGCGTGGCAGAGGTCATATCCGAGGAAGAGCTAACAAATAAGATCCGGCGCTCCGTGAAGGACGGCAGGCCGCTTAGGGTGAAGGCCGGTTTCGACCCTACCGCCCCGGACCTGCATTTAGGCCATACAGTTCTGCTCCAGAAGATGAAGCAATTCCAGGACTTGGGCCATCAGGTGATATTCCTCATAGGGGACTTCACCGGCATGATAGGCGACCCGACCGGGAAAACACAGACAAGACCGCCGCTTACGCCTGAGCAGATAAAGACAAACGCCGCGACGTACATGGAGCAGGTAAGTAAAATCCTTGATATTTCAAAAACTACCGTTGAGTTCAACTCCCGCTGGATGTCGAAGATGTCTCCCTCCGACATAATCCAGCTTACGGGCAAATATACCGTGGCAAGGATGCTGGAGCGGGACGATTTTCAGAAAAGATTCCGGGAGCAGAGGCCTATTTCTATTCACGAATTCCTCTATCCGCTCATACAAGGCTATGATTCTGTCGCGCTTTCGGCGGACGTGGAGCTTGGAGGGACGGACCAGAAATTCAATCTTCTGGTAGGCCGGGAGCTTCAAAAAGAGTATGGGCAGGAGCCGCAGGCGCTCATTATGATGCCGCTCCTCGAAGGCACCGACGGTATCAATAAGATGTCGAAATCATTGAACAATTATATCGGCATAACAGAAGCGCCGGGTGAGATTTTCGGCAAGGTCATGTCGATTTCGGACGGCATGATGGTGCGCTACTACGAACTCCTCTCGGACGCAACTACCGATGAAATAAGAAAAATAAAGACAAACCAGGTTCACCCGATGGAGGCTAAGAAGACTCTGGCGGAGGAACTGGTGAACCGTTTTCACGGAAAAGGGGTTGGGAAGAAGGCCAGAGAGGAGTTCGAGAAACAGTTTTCAAAAGGAGAAATTCCCGAAGAAATACCGGAGGTTGTGGTAAGCTGGGAAGGGGTTTCGATGCCGCTTGCAAAAATTATGCAGCTTACCGGCGTGGCGACAAGCGCCTCCGAGGGGAAACGCCTTATAAAACAAGGGGCTGTGGAGCTTGACAGCGTGCGCCAGACGGACCCGGAGGTGCGTGTCGGGCCGGGAAATTACCTCTTGAAAGTAGGCAAGCGCAGGTATGTGAAAGTCCGGCCAGACCAGAAGTGATTTATATGTGTGCGAGGGGGGATCTCACAGTTCCGCCTTCTCGACCTCCGGGATTTCATATCCTAGGAAACGCTCGCCGATAGCCTTGAAACGCTCCGGCGCGTCGGTTACATAATATTTTATAAAGCCGGTAGAGTCAGACCGGCTTTCCTTTTCGCCGCCGGTCGGCCCGCCGCCAGAGTTCAAAACTCCGTTCTTAGTCAGAACCCGCCTTACCTCCTGCGCTGTCTCGTCTGCCGAGTCTATCAGGGAAACGGATGGCCCCATAACCTCGCCGATTACAGGTTTCAGGAGCGGGTAGTGCGTGCATCCCAGGACGAGCGTGTCGATTTTTTTGTCCTTAAGCGGCGCGAGATACTCCTTTGCCGCGAGCGCGGTAATCTCGCCCGAAAGCCTCCCTTCCTCCACGAGCGGCACGAAAAGCGGGCAGGGG
>DAHWTK010000043.1:0-8750 GCA_027328825.1 Nitrospirota bacterium | reverse complement strand
GGTCGTACGCCCCTGAGGCGACGGTGGACTCCGTGCCTATGACGCCCACCCTGCCGGTATGCGTGGCGCGGGACGCGGCGTACGCGCCGGGCATCAGCACGCCGACGACGGGTATGGGCAGGCTCTCCCTGAGCGTATTGAGCGCGGCGGCGGAAGCGGTGTTGCAGGCGACGACGAGCATCTTTATGCCCCGCCGGACGAGGTAATCCGCTATCTCCAGCGAGAAGCGCCGCACCGTCTCGGCGGACTTTATCCCGTACGGGACTCTCGCCGTGTCTCCGAAGTAAATCAGGTTCTCACCCGGAATCTGCCGATGGATTTCCTTCAGGACGGTAAGCCCGCCGATGCCTGAGTCGAATATGCCGATAGGGTGAGAGGTCATTTACTCCCTGTTCAGCGCGGTTCTGGGCGCAAAGGGGCGGGTGATGTCGATATGGCCGGCGAGGGAGCTCTCGACGTTGCCGTCTATGAGTATCTGCACCCGCTTGATGTCCGGGAAGTCCTCGGCCAGGGTATTGACGACGGAGTATATCGCGAGCGTCTCCGTCCATGCGCCGCCGGGGAACTGCGTCTGGACGTCGCGGGAGAAATCCACGTATGCAATGCCGGTGGAAGGGTCTATGAACGCGCTCTTGACCTGTGTCGCTGCGGGCAGGGCCGGGGCGAGGTTCGCCGAGAGCGGCCCGCGTATAAGCTCAGAGAGGACTTCCTTCACTTCCTGCGTCTCGTCCGTTGACTGGGCGACCTGCCTCGTCTCCGGCGAAAGTCCGCTTCCGTCCTGGAGCGGGAAATATATCTTCAGCGTCATCTGCGGCCCCTGCGCGGCGCTTACCTCCTTGAAGACTGGCCCGGTGGCGGGCATTATTCGCTTTGCAGGACGGCTTGTCGCCTGGAATAGATAAAATGTGCCGACGGAAAGCGCGGAGGCGAGGATCGCCGCAACGACTATCCAGTACCAGGACGCCCCGTCGCGTTCGTGTTTCACCCTGTCCTTCACTTGACCACCCCCCTCGCGAAATCCTCTATACCGCGGGCCAGCTTGGCCGCAATCATGTCCCTGTAAGCCTCGTCCATAAGCATCTGGGCCTGGTCGGGGTCGTTCAGGTCCCCAAGCTCCACCATGACTGCGGGCATGGCGAGGCCGTTGAAAACCGCAAGCCTCGTCTGGTGAAGCACGGACACACGCCCGCTCATGGCGCCCATATCGAGCATTAGGCTTCTGGCAAGCCTCAGGTCGTCCGGGAGATACGGCGCGTTCTGCTCGTCCCAGACCATCCGGGTTTTGGATTTGGCCCCTGTGTTAAGTTCGCCCGCGCCGGTGGTATAGAACTCCGGGCCCTGACCTTTTGTCCCGTAAGAGCCGGACGCGTGTATGGAGACGAAGACGTCCGCACGGGCCGCGTTCGCTATACCGGCGCGCTCATCAAGGCTGACCTCGGTATCGCCCTCCCTTGTCAGAACGACCCTGAAGCCCATCGCCGTCAAAGCCTTCCTGAGTCTTAGCGCGACATCCATCGCAAGCTCTTTTTCCGGCATGCCTCCCGTCTGGAAGCTGCCGAAGAAACGCCCGCCGTGGCCCGGGTCTATGGCCACAGTCCGCACCGGCCTGATAAGCCTCAAAAAACCCGCGTCCTGGTTCCTGTCGCTGCCGTAAAAATCAAGTACTATCCTGTTCGGCTCTCTTAAATATGAAACCCTGTAACCCGGAGCCGCGGCGGAAGAGAGTGTTATGATAATCGCCGGCTGGTTGTACACCTGCGTGAAATTCACCTCCCGGACGATGTCGCTTACCGCATGCACGGGCGCGAAAGACAGGGACATCGTCCCGGACGAAGGATAAAGGACAAGCCGGTTCTGTATCGGGTCGAAGTTCATCCTGAAGGTTTCAGGTTGTAAGCTTCCGGTATCGAAGACCACACGCGTGAAGGCGTAGTAGTTTCTCGCGCCGAGATATTTCACCTCTACCTGGCCAACACTCATCTGTCCGAACGCAGCCTGAGCCGCCAGCACGAAAACCAGAAGCGCAAGAAAGCCTGTGAGCGATAATTTCATGGACGATAAATTTAGCATAATTGCGCGGTTATTTAAAGAGCTCGCTTGCATTTTTATTTGCGGGCGCGTTTATTTTAAAAAACCCGCCTCTTTTCTGGTATAATGTTCCAAAAATAAAGGAGCTTTGGTCTTAACATTTCGAGATGGAGGGGTTATGGGAGAGCGCCATGCATCTGCGGGATGGTTGACGGCGGTTTTGACTCTCTGCGCGGCTTCGGCCCTGGTCTTTGCCGCCCCGGCCCTTGCGGCGGTAGATACCAGTTTCTCCTGCTACCAGTGCCATTCAAAGAAAGAAATTACGCCCTGGATAGCCGAGACCTGGCTCGAAAGCGCCCACGCGAAGGCGGGTGTAAAGTGCCCGAATTGCCACGGAAACCACGACAAGGGCTTTGATTCGCCGCAGTTCATAGCGCACCCCGGGCAGGAAGTGTGCATGAAATGCCACCCGATAAGGGTAAAGGAGACGCTTGCCGGAGCGCACGCCGGGAAGGTGAAATGCACTTCGTGCCATCCCTGGCATACATTTTCTCTCGACGTCGCCCGCGACCCGGAAATATGCCGGACATGTCATAACTCCGAACATGCAAAAAGCTATTTCCTCTCGAAGATGTATGTGGTATACAAAGTCATGGGGCCGAAATACAGCGCCACGTGCCAGAGGTGTCACATGCCGGACGGAGACCATAACGTAAGCGATACAGTCTCCTCAAAAGAGCTCATGCTGAAAGTCTGCAACCGATGCCATTCGGCGTCCTTCGCGGGCAAGGTTCTCTCAAAGGGAGAGCTTAAGACGCACTGGTGATATTATGCTTCCGATAAAACTTGACGATGAGATAGAATTTAACCCGGAGCGGGCGCGGACCAAGATGCTTTTCGACTCCCCGGCTTTCAGGGCCGTGCTTTTCTGTCTTGAAGAGAACCAGGGAGTGCCGCGACACGTATCGCCCGCGGAAGTGGTGATGTTCGTTTACAAGGGCAGTGGAACTTTTATCATAGGGGAGAGTGAATTAAGTCTAAGGGAAGGCGAGATGATAACCTCGCGCCCGAACGAGCCGCACGGATTCCGCTCGGAAGGCGAGAGAATGGTAATCCTGGCGTTGATTATAAACCCTTGAAAATCTCGCCGGACCTCGCCCTAATTTTCTCCGCCTGAGTAATGCCTATAAAGAGCTTCACCATTCCCGCAACGCGCTCGGCGGCCTTCTCAAGCGCCGCCGGGTCCGTTCCGGCGTCGTCTATAGCCTTATCTATTCTCGAAAGGAAAATACTGCTCGGCAGGTCTCCCAGTATCTCCCGAATATCCTTTTTAAGTATCTCGGCCCGTTCCGGCATCTGATCCCTATACCCCCACTTCGTCAAGTATCATCTGGAACAGGTTGATGACGATAACCGCGAACAGCGCCGCGAAGAGAAACATTATGTCAGTCAATATCTGCCGGGAATACGCCGGGAGCATTGTATAAAAAGGCACTGCGAGATACCCCGCAAAGAACAGCCCTATAAGCTCGGAGAGTATATTGCAGGCGGTCTTCATGACTCCGCCCGGTATGCGCCTCCTGAGTCGGTATACGCGAAACCACGCATACCCCATCAGTGTTATCGGCACCAGTTCCATTAATTTTTCCAATGTCGGCATCTTAGAACCCCAGTTCGGACACAATCCGGGAAAAGAGGTTGATAACGATTACGACGAATATCGCCCCTAAAAGGAATATTACGCCCACGACTATGTCTTTTATAAACTGCGGCAGATACGGGAAGAAAGGTGTCGTCAGATAACCTGCCGCGAATATGGCTATCATCCAGAAAAGTACCTTCCATGTACCTTTTACCGTTCCGCCAGGTATCTTATCGCGGAGGGTTATTACGCGATACAACGCATAGAGCATTACGCATATGGCGGAAACAGACAATATCAGAAAAAGCGGATTCATGGCGCCTCCTTAAAAGCTTGAGAGTGTACGCTATCAAAACCGCTAATAAATGTCAATGGCTTAAATAAGTAAGCCCGGAAGAAAAACTATCTTCCGGGCTCAATTAAAATGCGGATTCTCCGCTTCGCTCAGAATGACATCGGTTGTTACCAGGTCTTTCCCTCTTCTGGGTCTATCGTTTCGCCCGGGTGCGAATTGTTGTGCATGTTCACGACGGAGCGCCAGTTATCGTCCACGAGTTCCTGAAACTTCGCAAGCATCCACTCGTTCTCCGGCTTGAAGAGGTGTTTGAAACGCCCCTGCGGCTTCAGCCATTCCGCTATTGGCCGACGGTTCTTTTTCGGGTTATACGTAACCGTGGCAACGCCATTTGCAACTTCGTAGAGCGGCCAGAAACATGTGTTCACGGCGAGCCTTGAAAGTTCTATCGCATCGTTCGTCTGGGTACGCCAGCCCCTGTTGCACGGCGCTATGACGTTCATGAACTTAGGGCCTTCTATGCTCATGGCCTTCTGGACCTTCGTCATAAGGTCCTTCCAGTTATGCGGAGACGCCTGTGCCACGAACGGCACCCCGTGGGCGAGTGCGATTTTTGTCAGGTCTTTACGCTTCTGGGCCTTGCCCTGTAGCACTTTGCCCGCCGGCGAGGTCGTCGTGTCCGCGCCGAAGGGTGTCGCGGAAGAACGCTGGATACCGGTATTCATATAGGCGCCGTTGTCGTAACAGACGTACATGAAGTCGTGTCCGCGTTCAAGCGCGCCTGAGAGCGCCTGGAGGCCGATGTCGTATGTCCCGCCGTCGCCGCCGAAGGCCAGAAATTTTATCTTCTGGTCAGCCGGTATCTTCCCCTGGCGTTTAAGGGACTGATACATCGCCTCCACGCCGGATATGGTGGCCGCGGCGTTCTCGAACGCGCTGTGTATCCAGGGAAGTTTCCATGCCGTGTATGGGTAAATCGTCGTGGCGACTTCAAGACAGCCGGTCGCGTTAGAGATTATCACCGGCTCGTCTATGGCCATCAATACCTGCCTTACGACGATTGGCGCTCCGCACCCCGCGCACATCCTGTGCCCGCCGGTGAGGAGATCCGGCTTTTTCGAGAGTTCCTTGAGTTTAAGTACAGCCATCATCGTCTCCTTTATTCTCTTACCGTTATATACTCGTAAAGGGATTTCGGGCCTTTATCCACGATTGTCGTCAGTTCCTCGAAGACCTTTCTCAGGTCGTCAAGACCCAGGTCGCGCCCGCCAAGCCCGAATATCTTGTTTATAGTAACCGGCCTCTTCGGCAGGTCGTAAAGCGCGCTTCGCACCTCTATGAAGAGCGGGCCGCCCGCCGCGCCGAAGCTGTCCGCACGATCGAGCACGCACAGGGCCTTAAGGCCCTTTAAGGCGTCCGCTATTTCCAGATACGGGAACGGCCTGAAAAGCCTGGGCTTCAGCAGCCCCGCTTTTACGCCTTTCGCGCGGAACTCGTCCACGACGACCTTTGCCGTGCCCGCGGCTGAATTAAGCGCGACAAGCCCAATCTCCGCATCTTCCATCTTATACGTCTCGAACAGTCCGTATGACCTGCCGGAAATTTTGCCGTATTCCTTGCCAACCTGCACGACGATGTCTTTCGCCCGTTTGTGCGCCTCGTGGAGCTGCCTTCGGGACTCGATATAGTAGTCCTGGAGGTGCAGGGCGCCGTATGTAACTGGGTTATTCACGTCGAGGAGCGGGTATGTCGTTCCCCTGTACGGCCCGACGAAATCCCGGACCTGCGGGTCGTCGAGAAGCTCAAGGTTTTCGATGGAATGGGAGATGATGAACCCGTCCATGCAGGACATGACCGGCAGGTGCAAGTCCGGGTGTTCGCCTATGCGAACAGACTGGATTGTATTGTCGTATGCCTCCTGTGCATTCTCGGCGTATATCTGTATCCATCCCGAATCCCTCGCGCCCATGGAGTCGGAGTGGTCGCAGTGGATGTTTATCGGGGCGGAGAGCGCCCTGTTAACGCAGGAGAGGACGATCGGCAGCCTGTTTCCGGCGGCGATGTAGAGCATCTCCCACATGAGCGCCAGGCCGTTTGCGGAGGTGGCATTCATGACGCGGCCGCCAGCCGCCGCCGCCCCGATGCACGCGCTCATGGCCGAATGCTCGGATTCGACCGTAACAAGCTCCGTGTCCACCTGCCCGTTTGCAACGAACGTCGAGAACTGTTGCATTATCTCCGTAGACGGAGTAATGGGATATGCTGCGCAGACGTCCGGGTTTATCTGGCGCATGGCGTTGGCCACGGCCACGTTTCCGGTCATAGCGACTTTTTTCATGCCTTCACCGCCTTCTTTTCCCCGGCCATCTTGACGGCCTTCGCCTTTGCCTTCTCAAGCGCATCGGGCTTGGCGCCTTCGGCCTCGGACATCATGACTATGGATTTCACCTTTGACGGGCATTCCAGCGCGCAGATTCCGCATCCCTTGCAGTGCAGGTAGTCGAAGTCCCCGCGCTCACCGTTCTCATCGACGGTTATAGCCGCGTCCGGGCAGAACACCCAGCAGAACATGCACTGTATGCAGTTCTCCTTTATCCATATCGGACGATCGCTCCTCCAGGCGCCGGTATCGTATTTCTCGGCGTTGCCAGCTTCCTTTATAAGTCCGCCTTCCGGCAGGTCCTTCCATCCCTTTGGTTTGCTCATTTAGGACTTCACCTCCTCATATGCCCTGCTCGCTGCGTCGAGGTTACTCTGGATTATTTTTTCGGCGAATTTCTTTCCGAAGCTCGACCGTATGTCGGCAAGCAGGGTATCAAGCTTTATTACCTTTGTAGCCTTAACAACCGCGCCAAGCATCGGCGTATTCGGCATGATGCGTCCGATTGTCGCAAGGCTTATGCCATTCGCATCCACACAGAAGACCTTTTGAGAGGACTTCAGCTTCATCTTCTTCTTCAACTCGCCGGGGTCGCCCGACGTGTTTACGACGAATACCGCATCGTCCGTCGCTCCCTCGGTAACATCTACCGTATCGAGCAGCGTCGGATCCACCACGGCCACCACCGCCGGGTTTGTCACCTGGCAGTGGATAGTCATCGGTATTTCGCTTATGCGGTTATATGCACGAAGCGGCGCGCCCATCCTCTCCGGCCCGTATTCCGGAAAGGCCTGAACGTTTTTCCCTTCGGCCATAACCGCTTCGGCCAATACCTTGGCCGCCGTTACGGTTCCCTGACCGCCCCGGCCATGCCATCTTACTTCAAGTATTCCGGCCATAATTTAATTACCCCCTGTGTTACCTTTGAATTGCCTGAAAACACATTTTATTCCACTATTGTCCTTCCCTCTAATGCCTTCGTAAGCGTCCCGGCGTCGGAGTATTCGAGTATGCCACCGACCGGCACGCCGTATGCTATCCTTGTCAGCTTCACGCCAAGCGGCTTCAGCTTCTTCGCCACGTAGAGCGCAGTGGCCTCGCCTTTTAAATTCGGGTTCGTTGCTATAATTATCTCGTCAACGCCACCCTTCTCCACCATCTTTACAAGATCCCCGACCTTCGTATCCTCAGGCCCGATGCCGTCGAGCGGCGAGAGAGCGCCCATCAGGACGAAATACCTTCCCTTGTATGAGCCTGCGGCCTCGACCGCCATGAGGTCGGAGATTTCCTCGACGACCATTAGCTTACGGGAATCGCGCTTCGGGCTTGCGCATATGGGACACAGCTCGCCGTCGGCGATGTTATTGCAGATGCTGCACGGGCGGGATTTCTCGCCAAGGTCGGTAAGCGCCTTCGCAAGAGAGGCCGCCGCGCCTTTGTCGGACTTCACGAAATGGAGCGCGAGCCGCGTCGCGGTCTTCTTCCCGATACCGGGGAGCTTCGAGAATTCTTCTACTAATTTATTTAATGATTCAGACATTACTTTATTGCCGTGTATTCTGTAGCTGTCCCATTTATGGGGCGCCTTTAAAATCGCTTGATAAATCGGGCAGCTACAAAGAAACCGTCGATTAGAACAGCCCCGGAAGCCCGCCGCCCATGCCGGGGAGACCAAGGCCGCCGGTAATCTTCCCCATCTCCTCGTTCATCATCTCCTGGGCCTTCCTGAGCGCCTCGTTTACAGCCGCGGCGACAAGGTCCTGGAGCATCTCGACGTCGTTCGGGTCTACCGCTTCCTTCTCGATTTTTATGGAGAGAATTTCCATCCTGCCGTTCGCGGTAACGGTTACCATGCCGCCGCCGGAAGAAGCCTCGATGGTCTTCGACCCCGCCTCCTCCTGGGTTTTCTGTATCCTCTCCTGCATCATCTGGGCCTGTTTCATCAGGTTGCCTAAAAGTTTTTTGGACATCTATCCTCCATTTTCCCCGTCAGTCTCCCGCCGGTCGACCGGCTCCTCAACTTCGACCGACTCTACGCCGAAAAGATCTACCGCCGCCTTGACGAACGGGTCTGAAAGCGCCTCCTGCCGCGTTTTTTCCCTGCGGGTGTGCTCCTTATCTTTCTTGTGGTCGGCAAGCGTTTTTTCCCGGCCACTGCCGTTTACGATTTTTACCTTAAAGCCGCCCTGGGACTGGGCCGCGCCATTTATCGCCTCAAGCTCTTCGGGCTTGAAAGGTATCGTTGATTCGGTGACGGTCAGGATATTACCATTAAGCTCCTTTGGCGCGGCGACCTTCATTTTCGCGGCCAGAGGCATCTTCCCGGAATCTTTTATAACCTCGCGTATTCTATCCCATAGGTCTACGGCGGAAAGCTCGCCTTGAGGTTTCTGCGGTTTCCCAGG
>DAHWTK010000042.1 GCA_027328825.1 Nitrospirota bacterium | reverse complement strand
GCGATTGCCCTCGCGCAGGGGCTTACGGACAAGGCCGCTCCCGGCAGGACGACTTTGATCAGGAAGGTGGACGGCAAAGACAGGAAAATAAAGGTCGGCATGGATTTTCAGTTGCAGCCGGACGATGTTATATCGATACCTGAGAGCTTCTTTTAACAAAAAGGGGACATTTTATGAAGGAAGACCTGGGACTTAGGGATTACCTGGCGATACTGAACAAACGGAGGGTGTCCGTTGCGGTCATATTCGTGTTGTTCGTCCTTGCCGTTGCGGCGGTAACCTTTACGATGACTCCGGTATACAAAGCGACCGCGCAGGTTTACATAGGCCAGCCGAACCTTCAGTTCAACATCCAGAATCAGCAGATGGAAAACCAGGTGGACATGGCTGTCTACCTCCAGACGCAGGTGAACATAATAAAAAGCGAGGCCATAGCAAAGAAGGTCATCGAAAACCTCCGACTGGACGGGCCGCAGCAAAGCAGAACCCCCTTTTTTCTCCTGAGACTGCTGGGAAGGGGAAATACGGAAAGGGCGCCGTCCATGGAACACGCTATAAAGGCGTTCGAGAGCCACCTGGTCGTGGAGACAGTAAAGGGCAGCAACCTTGTCAATGTCAGCTATGAATCCAGGAACCCTGAGCTTGCCGCCCAGGCCGCCAACCAGACCGTCCAGGCATTCATAGACCAGGACATAGACATGAGGACGGCGCCCGCCAGGAGTTACATGGCCTGGCTGAACGGAGAGCTGGACAAGATAAAAAACCAGATGAACGAAAGCTCCGATTCGCTTGAAAACTTCAAACGCTCCGAAAGCATAGTCGGCGGAGACCGCGGTTCAAATGTAACCCTGACGGCCTTGAACGACCTCAACGCCAAGGTCCTCTCAGCCGAGGCAAAGAGGTACCAGGCTGAAATAAAATATCAGCAGGTAATGAGGCTTTCGTCCGTGCCGGGCGGCCTGATGAGCCTTCCGGACGTGCTGAACAACAAGCTCATACAGGACCTGCAGACCCAGGAGACGTCCATCTCCAAGGAAATGGCGGAAAAATCAAAGAAGTACGGCGACAAGCATCCGGTAATGATACGTCTTGAAAACGAGATGAAGCAGATAAAAAAGCAGGTAAACGACGAGGTAAACCTGATAGCCGACGGTATAAAAAACAACTACGACGAAGCCCGCCGCGAGGAGCAGAGCTTGAGGAGGGCCTTCAATCGCCAGAAAGCGGAGGCGATGAGCTATGACAGAAGCTCGGCGGAATACGAATTGAAAAAAGAGGACGTGGAAGGCGCAAAGGCCATCTATCAGCAGGTGCTGAAAAGGGCCCAGGAATCTAATATCATGGGCACTATAAACGTAAGCAACGTCCAGCTTATAGACAAGGCCACGCCGCCCAAGTTCCCCTCGAAACCGAAGAAGGCCCTTAACATACTGCTGGGAATAGTCCTTGGGCTCTTTACCGGAGCGGGCTTCGCACTGATCAGCGAGCACATGGACAATACCTACACTTCGCCCGAGGAGCTCGAAGAGAACCTTGGCGTGCCGATGCTCGGGGTAGTGCCGAAATCGCCCCAGCAGGACGATAAAAGACCTGAGAACATAGCCGCGGTTACCGACCCTATATCTCCCATGGCGGAATCCTTCAGGACAATAAGGAGCAACATACTGCTCTCAAGGCGGAACCACAGCCCCCGCGTCATCCAGGTATGCAGCGCAATGCACGGCGAGGGAAAATCCACGGTTTCCATTAATCTCGCCTCGATAATGGCCGCCGCCGGAGAAAAGATACTTCTTATAGACGGCGACATGCGCAGGCCCAGGCTGCACAAGGCATTTGAAGTTCCGAACACGAGGGGCCTCTCGAGCCTGATTACAAAAAAAGCTGAACTGCCGGACGTCCTGAGGAGGACGAAGATACAGAACCTGAGCTTTATCCCTTCCGGGCCCCTGTATTCCAACCCGGGAGAGATGCTCGGCTCTACAGCCATGTTCAACCTTATGGCGGGCCTGCGGGAGCAGTTCGACCGTGTGCTTATCGACTGCCCCCCGTATCTCGGAATCGCGGACGCCTCGCTTCTCACGCCCCTTTCGGACGGGGTCGTGCTCGTCGTCCGAAGCGGCAAGACCATAAAGGACGCGGTGCTTAAGATAAAAAAGAACATGGATACCATCGAGGCGGAGATACTGGGCGTGGTCTTGAACGACATGGCCATACGTTCCGTGGATTACTACTATCACTATAACTACTCCGACTACATCGGCACAAAAAGAGCAAAGGCAAGCGCTTAGTCTTCCGGTTTTCCCTAAAGCCACGAGTCTTTGGTTTTAAATTTTAAAACTGAGCAGGGTACAGGCGGGAGACGTTTCCCGCGGGGGGAGAAATTTGCGTCCCGACATCGATTCGCACATGCACGTGAACTTTAAAGGGCTGGACGCCGACGGGATAATCTCATACCTGGACAGAGAACGGCTCGGCAAGTGCTGGCTTCTGACTTGGGAAGAGTTGAACCCGGCGGATCCAGGTTACCTTCACCTGCCGCCGGAGGATGTGTTCGAGGCTTACCGGAAATATCCCGACAGGATTTGCCCCATGTGCGCCCCGGACCCGGAGGCGGATGACGCGGCGGGCAGGTTCATGGCATGGGTGGACAGGGGACTGTGCGGCTGCGGAGAGCTGAAGACGAAACTTCCCTGGGATTCGCCAAAACTCGACAGACTGCTTGAGAAGGTAAACGAACTGGGCATGCCGCTTGTATTCCATATGGAAAGCGAGGGCGAGCGTTATGCCGCGACGGGCGTAAACGCTTTCGAGAAGCTTATGGCAAGGATGCTGAATACCCCGAAATATCGCGGATATCCCAGGATGGCAATATCGTTCCTGGAGAAAATATACGCTCCCGCAAGGGAGAAAAAGGAGAGAATGCGCCGCCCCTTCCCGGGGTATTTGACGGATTTCGCGGCCCTCGAAAGCCGCCTTCAGCAGTTCCCGGACATAAAGTTCATAGGGCACGGGCCGCTTTTCTGGGAAGGCATATCCCTTGAGGGTGGCGGGGACGGAATCTTGCCGCGCGGCAGGGTCATCGCCGGAGGAATAACCGCCCGGCTCATGGAAGAATACGAAAACCTTCATGCCGACTTGTCCGGCACGTCCGGCTTTCGCGCCGTTACGAGAGACCCGGCCTTCGCGCGTGAATTCATTGCGAGGCATTCCGAAAAGATACTTTACGGGACGGACAATTTCTTTCTTGGACTCAAAAGGTTCATCGAGGGGCTCAGGCTCCCGGCTGACGTTATCCGGCGCGTATCCGGCGGGAACGCGGCGCGCCTGGCCCTCGCGCACCTGACGCGGCAGCAGCAAAGGGGAGGTATTCAAAAAACATGTGCGGAATAGTGGGCTATATCGGGGAAAAGAACGCCGTGCCCATCCTCCTGGAAGGCTTGAGGAAGCTGGAATACAGGGGTTACGATTCGGCGGGCATCGCGTTCCTCATGGGCGGAAATCTCGGCGTAAGACGCAGCGCCGGGAAGCTGAAAAACCTGGAATCCTCAATAGAGGCTGAAATAAGTTCCGGGGTGGGTATAGGGCATACAAGATGGGCGACACACGGCAGGCCATGCGAGGCCAACGCGCACCCGCATCGCTGCGGCAGGGTGGCGGTCGTTCATAACGGGATTATAGAAAACTACGCAGAGCTGAAGGCGGAGCTGTCAAAGCGCGGGCATAGGTTCAGTTCCGAAACGGATACCGAGGTAATCGCCCATCTTATAGACGAGCGGCTTTCAAATGGGCTGGACCTCGAATCCGCGGTAAGACAAAGTCTCGGCGATTTAAAGGGCGCCTATGCGATAAGCGTCGTGGCGGAAGGCCGCCCGGACGTCCTTGTGGCCGCGCGCGCGGGCTGTCCTCTGGTGATAGGTCTTGGGGCGGGAGAATTTTTCGTAGCCTCCGATCTCCCGCCGATCCTGGGATACACAAAAGAGACCATATTCTTGGACGACTATGAAATGGCGATTCTTTGCCGGGAAGGCGTTAAGGTAACGGATCTATATGGAAAATCAAGGGAAAAAGAGGTATGCCGGGTGCAATGGAGCCCGGCGATGGCGGAAAAGGGCGGCTATAAGCACTTCATGTTAAAGGAAATTTACGAGCAGCCGCAATCCATTCGTGATACGTCCCTTTGCAGAATAAGCCCCTCCGGAGGGGTGGTTTTCGAGGATTTTTCCGTCCCTGAAAGTGTGTTAAGAGGGGCAAGGAAGGCCGCGTTAATCGCCTGCGGAACCTCATGGCATTCCTGCCTGATAGCGAAGCTCTGGCTTGAGGAACTGGCCCGGCTCCCGGTGGAGGTGGACATCGCTTCGGAGTTCCGATACAGAAATCCGATCGTCGGCCCGGATACGCTTTTTGTGGCGGTGACGCAGTCCGGCGAGACGGCCGATACCCTTGCCGCGATGCGCGAGGCGAAAAAGCTCGGAGCGAAAGCCGTCACGATATGCAATGTGGTGGGCAGTACCGCCGCAAGAGAGGCGGACGGGGTGATATACACCCATGCCGGCCCGGAGATAGGCGTGGCGAGCACCAAGGCGTTCACGGCCCAGCTTACGGCACTCTTCCTGCTTGCCGTCCGCATCGGGACGCTCCGGGGGATAGTGGATAACGAAATGGCGGCCTTTCTGTTAGGCGAGCTGTCCGCCATGCCGGGGAAGGTCGAACAGACTTTGTCGATAATGGACGAGGAGATGGGCCGGCTTGCCAGGATTTTCTACAAGGCCCGCGATTTCCTTTATCTTGGCCGTGGGTACAACTACCCCGTGGCGCTTGAAGGGGCGCTCAAGCTGAAGGAAATTTCGTATATACACGCCGAAGGCTATGCGGCGGGGGAGATGAAGCACGGGCCGATAGCGCTTATAGACGAGAAAATGCCTGTGGTGGTGCTGGCGCCTTCGGACGATGTGTTCGAGAAGGTCGCTTCCAATATCGAAGAAGTCCGTTCGCGGGGCGGGCAGGTTATCGCCTTTACCACGGACACGGACAGGAGACTGGAGGGGAAGGCAGATTATCTGTACCGGGTGCCCGACACCGTCCCATGTCTGACGCCTATCCTGATGGCCGTGCCCCTCCAGCTCCTTGCCTACAGGATTGCGCTCTTGAGGGGGAGCGATGTGGATCAGCCCCGGAACCTGGCAAAAAGCGTAACGGTGGAGTGAGCCGGGAAGGCCGTGCGGAGAATCCGACTTTTAAAATTTACACTGGGGGTCAACATGGAAACTCTTACCGAAAGAAACGAGGGCAGGAAACTCAGGACAACGGATATCTTCGAGACTCTGCTTGAAAAAATAGAGACCCGTAAGGCGACCGTGGGCGTAATCGGCCTGGGATACGTCGGCCTGCCGCTTGTTCAGGCGTTCGCCGGGGCCGGGTTTCCGGTGATAGGTTTCGACAACGACATGGAGAAGATAGAACGCCTCCTGGCGGGAAGAAGCTATATAAAACACATCCCGGACGCATCAGTCTCCGAGCTTGCAGGCTCCGGCAGGTTTTCCGCGACCGCGGATTTCGAAAGGCTAAAAGAGGCCGACTGCGTGATAATCTGCGTCCCCACGCCTTTAAACGAATACAGGGAGCCGGACCTCTCCTATGTAATAAATTCCACCGAGGCGGCGGCAAGGACCCTTAGAGAGGGCCAGCTCGTGATACTCGAATCCACGACATATCCCGGCACTACGGACGAGGAAATGCGCGCCGTCCTCGAGAAGACCGGGCTTTATGCGGGCAGGGACTTTTTCCTCGCGTTTTCTCCGGAGCGCGAGGACCCGAACAACGGAAGCTTCAATACATCCACAATCCCGAAGGTCGTCGGCGGCTATACCGGCAGGTGCCTCAAGGCCGCGAACGCCCTGTACGGGAGCATAATCAAAAGGACCGTCCCGGTGTCGTCTACCCGCGTGGCCGAGGCGACGAAACTGCTTGAAAACATATTCCGGAGCGTGAACATCGCCCTGGTGAACGAATTGAAGGTGCTGTTCGACCGCATGGACATAGACGTCTGGGAAGTAATATCAGCCGCATCCACAAAGCCTTTCGGCTACATGCCGTTCTATCCCGGGCCGGGCCTGGGCGGGCACTGCATACCGATAGACCCGTTCTACCTTACATGGAAGGCCCGGAAATACGACTTCCATACCCGATTCATCGAGCTTGCGGGCGAGATAATAACCTACATGCCCTATTACGTAATAGAGAAGACCGCGCAGGCGCTGAACCGGCAGGGCAAGGCGCTCAAAGGGGCCAGAGTGCTCGTGCTGGGGGTGGCGTACAAAAAGAACGTGGACGATATGCGCGAATCCCCGGCGCTGAAGGTCATCGAACTTCTGATGGCGAAGGAAGCGAAGGTGGACTACTCGGACCCGTATGTCCCGAAGATACCGAAGCTCAGAAAATACAGGCTCGACATGAGCTCCGTGGCCTTGAGCGAAAAGAACCTGTCCCGATACGACGTTACGGTAATACTCACAGACCACAGCGACTTCGACTACGGGTTCATATACGAGAACTCGAACCTGATAATAGACACCAGAAACGCCACGGCGGCGCTGAGGGACACCAAAAAGAAGATATTCAAGGCGTAAGGGAGGCAAAAAATATGAGGAATCCGGCGACGGACAGACCCGTGGCAGTGGCGGCCATAGGCGCGGGATACTGGGGAAAAAATATAATCAGGACACTGCACAGGCTGTGCTCTCTCTCGTGCATCTGCGATACAAACGCGGAAGCGCTCGAAGAGCAGAGGGAAACTTATGTAGGGGTGCGCACGGAGACGGATTACAATGCCATTTTAAGCGACGACAGAATCGGCGCCGTCGCCATAGCTTCTCCGGCGGCGTCCCACGCGGATATGATACGGCTGGCCCTTGAGGCCGGCAAGGATGTCTTCGTCGAAAAGCCGCTCTGTCTTTCCGAATCCGAGGGCGAAGCCCTGGTCTCGATGGCGGCCAGCCTTGGGCGCGTGCTGATGGTCGGGCACCTGCTGCACTACCACGACGCCGTGGTAAAGCTTGGCGAGATGATTAACCGTGGCGAGCTTGGGAAAATTTATTATATCTACTCGAACCGCCTGAACCTCGGAAAATTCCGAAGCGAGGAAAACGCGCTCTGGAGCTTCGCGCCGCACGACATATCAGTCGTACTCGGCCTGGCGGGGGAGATGCCGTCGGACGTATTCTGCGGGGGCGGGGCCTTCCTGCAAAGCGGCATCCACGACAGCGCGTGCGCGTTCCTTGGTTTCCCCTCCGGCATGAAGGCGCACGTCTTCACAAGCTGGCTGAATCCCTGCAAGGAGCAGAGGCTGGTGGTGGTCGGTAGTCGCAAAATGGCGGTTTTCGACGACACGCAGAAAGACAGGAAGTTACTCGTCTATCCGCACGAGGTAGTCTGGAACGGGAAAATTCCCGTGCCGGAGAAAAAGGATGCGGAAGTCATAGAGCTTTCCGGGACGGAGCCTCTTTTAAACGAACTTTCCCATTTCCTGCAATGTGTAAGGGAAAGGAAGTCTCCCGTGACCGACGGCGCGGAGGGCCTCAGGGTGCTCCGTGTGCTCCAGGCATGCCAGAGATCGCTTGAGGAGGGAGAAAAAATTTCCCTGCCGGGCGAAAGAAGGAAATTTTTCGCCCATCCGAGCGCAGTAATCGACCAGCCCGCGCATATAGGCGAAGGCACGTCCATCTGGCATTTTTCGCACGTGATGAAGGATTCCGAGATAGGCCGCGGCTGCAACATCGGCCAGAACGTGGTTATATCCTCAGGCGCCAGGATAGGGAACAACGTAAAGATACAGAACAACGTCTCGGTGTATACGGGCGTTACGCTGGAAGACGGCGTGTTCTGCGGGCCGTCTATGGTGTTTACCAATGTGATGAACCCCAGGAGCCGCATATCCCGGCGCCGCGAATACAAGCCTACGATTGTAAAAGAGGGTGCGACGCTCGGGGCGAACTGCACGGTGGTATGCGGGCATACGATAGGCAGATACGCGTTTGTCGGCGCGGGCGCCGTGGTGACAAAAGACGTGCCGGATTACGCGCTGGTCGTGGGCAACCCGGCGCGGCTGGCGGGATATATGTGCGAGTGCGGCGTGCGGCTCGACATGAGCGGAAACGAAGCGGCGTGCCCGTCATGCGGAAAGCCGTATGAAAAGAGGGACGGCAAAGTCGAGAGGAGGCAGGACATTGCAAGTACCGTTGCTTGACCTCAGGGCGCAGTACGACACGATAAAAGAGGACATTATCGGCGCAGTCATCGACGTGCTGGAGGCCCAGCACTTCATCCTGGGGCCGAAGGTGGCGGAACTGGAGGAGCAGGTGGCCGGTTATTCGGCGGCGAAATGGGGGATAGGCGTATCGTCCGGCTCCGACGCCCTTCTCGTATCGCTTATGGCGCTAAACGTCGGGCACGGGGATTATGTAATCACCACGCCGTATACTTTTTTCGCCACGGCGGGCGCGGTCGCAAGACTCGGCGCAATTCCGGTATTCGCGGATATAGACCCTAAGACCTATAACATAGACCCGCGTAAAATAGCCGACGCGGCAAAGAAAATACCGGAGGGCAGGTTTAAGGCGATTATTCCGGTGCACCTCTACGGCCAGTGCTGCGACATGGACGCGATTATGGACATTGCCCGCGAATATGGCGCGGCGGTAATCGAGGACGCGGCCCAGGCCATAGGGGCGAGGGACGACAAGGACCGGCCAGCCGGAAGCGTCGGGGATACCGGGTGCTTCTCGTTCTTCCCGAGCAAGAACCTTGGCGCACTGGGAGACGGCGGGATGGTGGTAACGAGCAGGGACGACCTCAAGGAGAGGCTCGGCGTGCTGCGCGCGCACGGGAGCAGTCCGAAATACTATCACAAGATAATCGGCGGGAATTTCCGCCTGGACGCCATTCAGGCGGCTGTGCTTTCGGTAAAACTGAAACACCTGGACCTCTGGAGCGAGAAGAGGCGCGAAAACGCGAATCTGTATGACATGCTCCTGGCTCATGCCGGTGTCCCGGTAAAGACCCCGTATATGGAAAAAGGATTCCGGCATATATTCAACCAGTACGTCGTAAGGGCGAAGGACAGGGACGCCCTGATGGGTTTTCTGCGGGAGAAGGGTGTGGGGACGGAAATATATTATCCGCTCCCGATGCACCTCCAGGAGTGTTTTGCTTACCTCGGCTACAGGCAGGGAGATTTCCCGGAGAGCGAAAAGGCCGCGAAAGAAACGCTCGCGCTCCCGGTATACCCGGAACTCGGCTCCGAGGCGATAAATCATGTCGTGGAACGGATCAAGGAATTTTACGCCGCATAGCATCACAGGGAGGGGTCTGCCATGAAAAAAATGTTCATACCTTTTTCCGTACCCTATATCGGCAAGGAAGAGATCGATTCCGTGGTCGATACGCTGAAGTCGGGCTGGCTCACGACGGGCCCCAAGACAAAACAGTTCGAGGCGGACTTCGCCTCCTACGTCGGGTGCAAACACGCAATCGCCGTCAGTTCCTGCACGGCGGCGCTGCATTTGGCGATGGACGCCGTGGGTGTCGGGAAGGGAGATATTGTCCTCACCACCCCGATGACGTTCGCCGCGACCGCCGAGGTCATAGAATACATGGGCGCAACTCCAGTATTCGTGGACATAGACCCCGGCACTCTCAACATGTCTCCCGAACTGCTGGAGGAGCGGCTCCGGTCCATGACGCCGGAGGAGCGCAGGAGGGCGAAGGCTGTCATCCCTGTTCACATGGCCGGACATCCCTGCGACATGGACGCCATAACAGACATTGCCGGAAAATACGGGCTGAAGGTAGTGGAGGACGCCGCGCACACCCTGCCGGCGCGCTACAAAGGGCGGATGATAGGCTCTATAAGCCCTGTCACCTGCTTCTCGTTTTATCCGACAAAGTGCATAACGTCCGCCGAAGGCGGGATGCTTGCCACGGACGATGACGGATACGCCGAACGCATGCGCATAATGAGCCTGCACGGAATCAGCAAAGGCGCCTGGAACCGATATTCGAAGGAAGGCTCCTGGTATTACGAAGTGCTTCAGCCCGGGTTCAAGTACAACCTCCCGGATGTGCTCTCCGCCATCGGGATAAGCCAGCTCAGGCGTTCCGAAAGCCTGCTGGAGATGCGGATGAGACATGCCGAGGTCTACAGCCACGCGTTCAGGGATATGCCCGGAATAGAACTGCCGGAGCTCTCTCCAGACGTGGAACACTCTTGGCACCTCTACATCATAAAGCTGAACCTCGAAATGCTCGGAATAGACAGGGGCGGGTTCATAGAAGAGCTCCGCTCGCGCGGCGTATTCGCCTCCGTGCATTTTATTCCTCTGCACCTGCACCCCTACTACCGGCAGAAATACGGCTATAAGCCGTCGGATTTCCCAAGGGCCGAGAGCCAGTACAAGAGAATGCTCTCGCTGCCGTTTTATCCGAAGATGACAGACGAAGAGCTGGATTATGTTATAGAAACCGTAAGGGAGACGCTGGAGAGGAACTATGTGAAACAGACAACGGCAGCCGGCGGCGACCTGACGGCTGATTGCAAACTTGCCGTATAAGGGAGTAATGCCTGATGGGAACTGCAAAAAGATTCTTCGACATGGTATTCTCTGCGCTGGGGATTGCCTTTCTTTCCCCGATTATGCTTCTCATAGCGGTCGTCATAAAGCTCGGGGATGGTGGGCCTGTGTTCTTCGTGCAGGAAAGAATAGGCAGGGGGCTTAAGCCCTTCCGGATGTACAAATTCCGCTCCATGACGAATGACACCCGCCAGGCGGGCCCGCTTGTCACAATCGAAGGAGACACGCGGGTGACAGGACTCGGCAGAGTCCTGAGGAAGCTTAAGCTTGACGAACTGCCCCAGCTTGTAAACGTCCTTAAGGGTGATATGAGCATTGTCGGCCCGCGTCCGGAAGTATGGAAATACGTAAACCGCTTCGCGGGCGATTTCCGGGAGATACTTAAGGTCCGCCCGGGGATTACCGATTACGCCTCCATAATCTACCACAGCGAGGAGGAGGTGCTTAAGGAGTCGGGCGATCCGGAGAAATATTACCTGAGCACGGTGCTCCCGGCCAAGATAGAGCTGAACAAGCGGTACGTGCGGGAGATGAACCTGATAAGAGACATCGAGATAATTTTAATGACATTTATCGCGCTTTTCTCGTCGAGGTTCTCGCGGTGCTGCGGCCTGTTCCGCGACAGGGCGTGCAACGTGTGCGCCAATACCGGCAGGCGCTTTCACGGGGTAAAGGAATTCGTCGCCGCGTACAGAGGCCTGTTGATACTCCTGTACCATGCGTCCGCCGCCGCGCTTGCCCAGTATATCGCGTTCTCGCTACGGTTCGAGGGCGCGTCGCCGGGGAGATACGCCCTTATAATGCCGTATTCGATACTGCTCATGCTGGCTATACGCCTGCCGCTTTTCAAGGCCTTCGGACTGTACAAGGGCCTGTGGAGATATACCGGCGTAAGCGACGTTGTCAGGATAGTGTTTTCCGTCACGGCCGGGACGATGTTCTACGCCGCGCTTGCCGGGCTGTGGCTTTTTAAAAATCCGTCCGTCCCGCCCTCCGTCATAGCCCTGGACTGGCTCATCACCGTGGCTTTCATAAGCGGCATAAGGCTCCTGCCGAGGGTCTACAAAGAGTATATGGTGGTCGGCGCAAACGGGAAAAAAGTCCTTATAATCGGCGCGGGCAACGCGGGCGAGATGATCGTGCGGGACATGCGCAAAAACCAGCACATGCACGACCCGGTCTGTTTCATAGACGACGACAGACTTAAGAAAGGGCTGTCCATACATGGCGTGCCGATTGTCGGCACTATGGATGATATAAAAGCGGTTATAAGCGAATTCAAGCCGGAGGAATTTCTTATCGCCATACCGTCCGCGAGGCCGGAGACCATGATGTCGCTTATGAAGAGGCTCTCGGAGTACAGGCTTCCCATAAAGACGCTTCCTTCGATAAGCGACATCATAAACGGACACGTGGGCGTAAACCAGATTAAGCCGCTGGAACTGGAAGACCTCCTGGCCCGCCCGCCCGTGAAGGCCGACAGGGACACGCTTGCCTCTTTCATAAAGGGCAGGACTGTAATGGTTACAGGGGCCGGAGGCTCCATAGGCTCCGAGATATGCCGCCAGGCCCTGAGCCTCGGCGCGGAGGCGGTAGTGGCGTATGAGCGGCACGAAAACAGCCTCTATAATCTGGAGATGGAAATCCGGCGCAGGGACGGCGCGGCGCCTTTTTACCCCGTCATAGGGGACGTAAACGACAGGCACAGGCTGGAGGAAACTTTTTCATGCCATGCGCCCGACACGGTCTTCCATGCCGCGGCCCACAAGCACGTCCCGATGATGGAGGCAAACCCCCGCGAGGCGATATGCAATAATATCCTCGGGACCCGCAAGTGCGCAGTCCTGGCCGGAGAACACGGGGTTGAGCGCTTCGTGCTTATCTCCACCGACAAGGCCGTCAACCCCAGCTCCGTAATGGGCGCCTCAAAACGCGCCTGCGAGCTTTTCGTGCACGCGCTGAACGAGAACTCGTCCACAAAATACATCACCGTCCGCTTCGGAAACGTCCTGGGGTCGTCCGGCAGCGTCGTGCCGTTATTCCGTGAGCAGATAAAGCGCGGCGGCCCCGTGACCGTCACGCACCCGGACATCGTGCGCTTCCTGATGCTTATACCGGAGGCCGTCCAGCTCGTGCTCCAGGCGGCGAGCATCGGCATGGGCGGCGAGATATTCGTCCTCGACATGGGCGAACCGATGAAGATAGCCGACCTCGCCCGGAACATGATAGTCCTTTCCGGCTATGAGCCCGAAAGAGATATAAAGCTGGAATATATCGGTCTGCGCCCTGGAGAGAAGCTTTACGAAGAGCTGTTCGACAGGAGCGAGGACGTGTCTTTCACCCCGGCCAGCAAGGTATTCATGGCGGTGTCGAAGGACCTGCCGGACAGGGCGTCCATAATGAAATTCGGCAATATGATCGAGCAATGCATGATAAGGAAGGATACCGAAGGTATGCTCAGGCATCTATGCCGGCTGGTAAACACCTACACGTATAACGGGCAGGCCAGTGCGGAGGAGACGAGAAAGGCGGCCTGAAAACACATGAAAAACCCCGCCGGAGAGGCGGGGTTTTTTCTATCAGGCTCAGGTTACGGTGCCGTATTTCTTAGCAAAAGATCGTTCTTTACACTGATAACGCCCTTCGTATCGCGGGCTATCTCGCCCGCCTTTCTGATAGCCGCTTCAGAATTGACAAATCCGCTCAGTTGAACCACGCCCTTGTAAGTGCTAACGTCGATCTGATCGGCCTTTACGACCGGGTCGCCTATGAGACCGGCCTTGACCTTTGCGGAGATAGTCTTGTCGTCCAGATACTGGCCGGACGACCTGGTTGTGGATGTCGCCGCGCATGACGTAACCGCCGCCAGGGCTAACACCGCAAACGCCGCGGAAAGGTATCTTTTTTTCATGCCCCTCCCTCCTTAAAAATTAGGTTTGCTGAAGCGTTTCCTGCATGGGAAAAAGTCTAACACATCCTGACGGGCTGTCAAACCTGCGGTAACACCTTAAGTGGTTTAATTAAGTATGGTTTTCCGGGAATAAACCGCCTTTTTATTAAGCCGCATAAAACTCCAGACTCCTGTCTGGAGATGTAGCGGCTATCCAGGCGAGGTGAGGTGTGTTATGA
>DAHWTK010000041.1 GCA_027328825.1 Nitrospirota bacterium | reverse complement strand
ACGGGCGGCGGGCGCGGGACAGGCATGTGCCACTCCGGAAGCCAGGAGCGCAGGAGGGGCGACAGCTATATGGGCGCGGAGTTCTCACAGCCTCCCGGCTTCCCGCCGGACGCGCACGTGAAGGCCGGGATGCAGTGCATAGACTGCCACGAAAACGGCGGAAAAGGCATGGGCGACATCAGCCGGAAAGTGGACTGCGGCGGGTGCCACTATACCGCATGGAAGGCTAATTCGGAAGGGCCGCACAGGAATGTCCGATGCCAGGCATGTCATATCTCGAGGCTTGGCGGCTACCAGATGACCGTATGGGGCAGGGGGATGATTGCCGGAAAGACCAGCCCGTTTATGAAATACAGCCTGTATTACGGCATATTCTCTCCGCCACTGCTGATAAAGGACAGGGACGGGATGTATACCCCATACAAGGTCTGGCCGAACATTGCGACTAACTTCAGGGGAAACGCGCCGCCCTCCGGCCTGAAATGGCGCTGGCCCGGCGGCGAGACGCAGGACGCATACGCGATAATCGGGACGTATTCCTCGCTCCCGGCGGCGAACAAGGCGCTGACGTGGATGCAGTTCGAGGCGGTCGGGCACGGGATAGGGAAGTCCCGCACCTGCGACTCATGCCATGACTCTGACACGCAGAAGGCAAACGCGACATGGGAGTATCTGGAATACGCGGGATCGCTCCCCTTCACGGGGGCGCAGGATATAACCGGGGATAAAAACGGCCTCAAAATTTCCCGCATTCGGGAGACGTCAAAGCCGAGGCCCCTGGGAGACGTTAATCCCTGGGATTATGCGGCGTGGATGTATCTGAAAGACATCTGGAACCTGCCTGGGGATTTCTCCATACCGCGCCCGGACAGGGAAAAATACAGAAAATACCTGGATAATCTGAGAAACGGCGAGAAGAAATTAAAAGCCGCCCAAGCCAGGCTCTACCGGCTCGACAGGAAATCCACGGCCTATTATGAACTCGCGGCGAAGATAAAAAGGACCAGAGAAAGGATCTATCATAACCCTTGAGTTACCGGCGCGGGCATGAAGCCGTATTATAAAAGGTGTGTCGTAATCGCCCTCTTTTACCCCTGCCCCTGCCCCTTTTCCGGAGGGACCTCCTTTTCCTGCGCAAGCTCCGTAAGGCCCTCGATAACCCTTTTCGCCTGTTCAGAGGTCAGGATGCGCTCCGTGCCGATCCTGCGCAGTATAAAACCCCGTAACCTTCCCGGCGTCTGTGTCCAGCCCAGGTATTCCTCAAGCTCACGGATTTTCGCCCTCTGGGCGGGCGTAATCATGGTTATCATACGGCTCTGCATACCATAATTATACACCCATGTCAGGAAAATTGCTCAGATTTCCATCAACATTTCCCCGGCCCAGAACTCCCCTGTGAAAAATTCGGCCACCTGCTCCGGCTTAAGCCTGCCCAGATTTTCCTCCCACATCCGCCTTACCATGCCTGTCAGTTCCGCATCACCGGAAATTTCTTCATGGTAGGGGCATCCCTTGTGGATGAGCAGTCCCGTGATACAGCCGTTTTCTATCCTCGGATATACGGGGTAGCTGAGGCAGTCGAGGAGCCTGTCGTCCGACGGCAGGGAGCACCTGCGGTCTTTAAGGAAGAGGCAGTCTTTTTCGAACGTGATATTCAGGACGCCTTTTTTGGGAGAAGACGGGAGTGGGTGCCCCTCCGTCCGGGGAAGCTCCCAGTCGAAAAGTCCGACCATTATTCCGTGACAGCACCTGCCCTCGCATCTGCGGCAGTATCTGCTAAACGACTCGATTATGCGGCGGTTGTCCATTTCAGGGAATAATTAACGCACAATCTGGCGTCGATTTCAATAAGTTTTTAATGGACAGACTCCGATACGCCGATGGTTTTCAGGAACATGCTCACGACTTCAGGGTCGAACTGGCTGGCGGAACAGCGCTTTATTTCGGCCACGGCCTCGTCGAACGGAAGCGCTTTCCTGTACGGCCTGTCTGAAGTGAGGGCATCGAAGGTGTCGGCCACGGCCAGTATGCGGGCTTCCAGCGAGAGTTCGCTGCCGCTTTTCTGGTGCGGGTATCCCTTGCCGTCGTAGCGCTCGTGGTGCTGGCCAACTATGACTTTGACGTCTTTCAGGAAGTTTATGGGGTCGAGTATTTTTTCGCCTATTGCAGGATGGTCCTTTATCTGGGCGTATTCCTCGCTGGAGAGCTTGCCCGCCTTGTTGAGGATATTCGCGGCTATGCCTATCTTGCCTATGTCGTGCAGGACGCCCGCATGTTGGAGGGCCTGTTTGCGGTCATCGGGAAGCCCCATTTCCTCGGCTATCATCATGGCAAGGAGCGTCACGCGCTCGGAATGGCCCTTTGAATACTTGTCCTTGGCTTCGAGCGCGTTTACAAGGGCGCGGACGGTATTGAAGTAGCTCGACCGGATGTCCTTGTAAAGGTTTGAGTTCTCCACGGCTATCGCGGCCTGGCCCGCCACGGTTGTGAGGAGGCTCAAGTCGTCCTGGGTAAAAGGCTCGCCGGTATGCTTGTTGTTGATGTTCAGGACGCCTATGATTTTGCCCTTGACAAAAAGCGGCGCGGCAACAAGAGACGTAGTGGAATACTGGATGTCGTTCGGCTGGTTGAAACGCGGATCGGATTCTATGTTCGTGACCAGCAGAGGTTTTTCTTCCTTGGCGACATATCCCGATATGCCCTCGCCTATTTTCACCTTGCGGAGCCTTACGCCTTCTTCCAGCCCGACGGAATACGCTACCTCCAGGTAGTCCGAACCCTCGTTGATAAGCATTAGCGAGCAGATTTCCGCATTCATTGTCCTGGCCAGGGTTTTGACTATTACCTCGATGACGTTGTCCTTGTCCACAAGGGAATTGAGGATATTGCCTATGTGGTTTACCGTGGTGAGCCGCTCGACTACCTTCTCCAGTTCCGAATTCTTGTACGCCAGGTCTTTTATGAGCATGGCGATCTGGTTATTCGCCTCCTCCACTTCCTTGATCCGCGCCGTCAGCTGGAGGTTTATGGATTCAAGCTCGTGCTTGTGTTTCTGCTCGGTCTCGAACCGCGCCTTTTCCGCCTTTATCTTTTCCGTTATGTCCCGGACGACTTCGATGGCATGGGTTATGTTGCCGTTTATGTCCCGTATGGGCGCCGAGATGCTCTGGACTATCCTCTCCTTCCCGTCGGAAAGATAGAATGAGGACTGATGCTCGTGAACCATGCCGTCATCGAAGACCTTGATAACCCCGCAATGCGGGCAGGGCTTGCTCCTGCCGTGGATGCTCCGGTAGCAGCTGTCTCCCGTCTGCACGCCGGGGAATATCTCCATATTGCGGGGATTCATGTCCTGTATTATCATATCCCGGTCGAGTATGGAGACTCCGTCCGGCATCGCCTCCATCATGCTCTTCAGGCGCGCGTGGGAGTTGGATATTTCGAAGTTTCGTACAAGCTCGTTTTCCTTGCGGCTGTTTTCCTGGTTCAGCTCATGGATGCGTCCGAGCATATCCACAAACTTCCTCTGCAGGCGCCCAAGCTCGTCGCTCCTGGTGTTATTCAGTTCCACGCTCTCGCCCTGCTCGGCTTTTTCCATCCCCGCTTTAAGTTTTTTTATCGGCCTGTTTATGAGTATCTCCAGCACGACAAAGACCGCGACCGCAAGGACAAGGCATAGCAGGATTCCCGATATTAAAAGCTGCTTTAAATGGGAGTGTATCGCGGCGTCTGCCCCGACGAGCGAATAGCTTACCTCGAGTACGCCGTTTACGCGCTGGTTCTTGTTGTGGCAACCGTAGCAAGCCGGACGGTTGAGGATGGGTTTTACCAGGAAGAGCTTGTTCTGGCCGTCCTTGTTGAAGACGAAGGTCTTTACGGCCTCTTTGTATTTCGCGTAGTTTTCGCTGTCTACCGGTTTGCCTATCTCATCGGGGTTGGAAGAGCTGAGGATAATACCGTTGACGTCGAAAATCCTGACGTCTGGTATTTCCTTGTTCTTGCCTATCAGCTCCAGAGAGTTCTGGACCTCCTGCCGGTCACCGCGCAGCATGTCCTCGACAAGGCCCGATTCTATCGTCCTGGAAAGCAGGCGGAGGTTGTTTTCGACGGATTTTGTATAGAAGCGGTGTTCGGTGCGTATGTTGTTAAACGTGGATACTGCGAGGAAAAGGATTATGGAACCAGCGACAAATATTACTATTTTCGCTTTGAGATTGCTGTTGATTTTGCTTATAAGTTCCTTCATAATCACCAGGCGCTAATAGATTAGCTATCCAGGCAAAATACCGCCACTCCGGTGCTTATGCAAGTTCCAGGCCCTGGAAATGTTAAAGGGATTATTTTTATTGATAAGACATAACCCGATATAACTATTAAACTTTTTTAAATTTAGAAAACCTCTTGGCGGCAGGGTGGTCTGAAATAGCGCAAAGTATAATACGCAGGTATTATTTTATGCGCATTTTCAAACGCCGTTTTTGCTCGAAAACGCTCATCAAGCCAAATCGGTAAAATCATGTATGCAGAGATAGCCATAGGCCTGGCCTCAAGGAAAACATTCACTTACGAGGTCCCGGAGCGTCTGAGGGAGAGAGCGCTTCCCGGGCAGAGGGCCGTAGTCCCTTTTTCTGGAAGAAACAGGACGGGCTTTATAGTCGGTTTTTCATCCGGTGACGGGCCTTTCGACTACAAGGAAATAGCAGACCTCCCGGATGCGGCGCCGCTTGTGCCGGAAGGGCTGCTAAGGCTTGCCGGGTGGATTTCGGAGTATTATATGGCCCCTTTGGGTATGGTTCTGGCCGCGGCTGTCGCCCCCGGGGTGGAGGAAGACATGCCTTCCCGTCCCCGGAAAGCGGTGCGCGAGGCAGGTCAACCTGTTTCGGGAGGGTCGGCGGACGGACGTGGGCTTATATTAACCGCGCCGCAGGAAAATGCGCTCAGGAAAATCTCCGGGGCGGGCGATTTTGTCCCGTTTCTCCTGCACGGCGCGACAGGTAGCGGCAAGACGGAGGTGTATTTAAGGGCGATCAAGCCCGTCGTCGAGGCTGGGAAGGGCGCAATCGTCCTTGTGCCGGAGATATCCCTTACGCCACAGCTCGTGCGGAGGTTCTCGGCCCGGTTTGGAGACAGTGTGGCCGTGCTCCATAGCGGCCTTACCCCTTCACAGAGGCGGCAGCAGTGGCGGCGGATACGGCAGGGGGAGGCTTTGGTAGCTGTCGGCGCGCGTTCAGCCGTATTTGCGCCGTTTATGCGCGTCGGGATGATTGTCGTGGACGAGGAACACGACGCCTCTTACAAGCAGGAAGAAGGCGTTCGGTATAACGCGCGGGATGCGGCGGTCATGCGCGCCAAGATAGAAGGCTGTCCGGTAATTCTCGGCAGCGCGACCCCTTCCCTTGAGAGCTATTATAATGCCCTCGCCGGGAAATATGCGTTCCTTGAGCTTCCGGGCAGGGCCGCCGGCAGACCTATGCCGAAGGTGTCGCTGGTCGATCTTAAGGACTTGCCGGAAGACAGGGCGGCATCCGGGCTGGGCGGTATGCTCACGAAGCCGCTGACGGACGCGGCCAGGGCGCGGCTCGAAAACGGGGAGCAGGTATTGTTCTTTCTGAACAGAAGGGGCTATTCCGACTTTATAATATGCCGGGACTGCGGGGAAGTCCCGAAATGCGCAAGCTGTTCCGTTCCGATGACGTTTCACAAGAAGGCCCGAGAGCTCAGATGCCACTGGTGCGGAGCGGCCAACCCCGCGCCCTCCGTCTGCCCCAAGTGCGGCGGGGACAGGATAAAATACATAGGAGGCGGAACGGAGAAGCTCCAGAAGGAGCTTGTGCGCCTCTTCCCTGATTTCAAGACCTCCCGGATAGACAGGGACAGTATCGCCCCGGGCGGCGGATTTGTAAAGCTTCTGGACGACGTTGCCTCCGGAGAGACGAAGATAGTCGTGGGAACGCAGATGGTATCAAAGGGGCACGACCTCCCCGGCATCGGCCTTGTCGGCGTGACGCTTGCGGATTACGGCCTGAACCAGCCGGACTTCCGGGCGGCGGAGCGGACTTTCCAGGTTCTGACGCAGGTGGCGGGCCGCTCCGGGCGCGGAGAAATCCCCGGCGAGGTCATAATCCAGACATACATGCCGGAGCATTACAGCGTCGAGTGCGCCTCCCGGCATGACTACAGGTCGTTTTACGACGAAGAGATAATATTAAGGAAAGAGCTGAACCTGCCGCCGTTTTCAAGGCTCGCCCTAGTTATGGTAAAGGGCGTCAAGCAGGAGAAGGCTCAGGATGGCGCAGCGGGGGTCGCGGGAATATTAAAAAACGGGGCGCGGGGCATGGGCGTGGATGTAATGGGCCCGGCCCCGGCGCCTGTTTTTCGCGTGCGCGGGAAGTACAGGTATTTCATAACCCTGCGCTCAAAAAGCCACAGGAAGCTCCACGAAGTCCTCGATGCGGGGCTTAAGTTGGCCGAACAGAATAAGGCCGCCCCCGCTTGCAGGGTCGATGTGGACGTGGACCCGCAGGGGATGATGTGAACATAGTGGAAACCCTCGACTCCATAAAAATCCGCGATTTTGAAGTAAAAATTTACCAGGCCAAAAGCGGATACCGGTTCTCGCTCGACGCCCTTCTTCTGGCCGATTTCCCGGCGCTTAAGTCCTGCAAATCTATACTCGAACTTGGAGCCGGGAGCGGTGTCATCTCGCTCCTGCTGGCCCTGAAATATCCGAAAGCGTGCGTTACCGGCGTGGAGATACAGGAATCGCTTTACCGGCGGGCTGCAAGGAACGCGGAGGTGAATAACCTCTCGGACAGGGTAAGTTTCGTTCATGCAGACCTGCGGGAGCTTCCCGGTAAATTTTCGGCGGGGAGTTTCGAGCTTTGCGTGATGAACCCGCCCTTCCGGAAGCCCGGCACCGGCAGGATAAGCCCCGGCGATGAGCGCGCCGCCGCCCGGCACGAGCTTAAAGGCGGGATAGAAGAGGCAATAAAAACCGCGCGGATTATGCTGAAGAACCGGGGCAGGCTCTGTGTCGTTTACCACCCTGAGCGTTTGAGCGAGTTGGTTACTCTTATGAAGGCGCACTCCCTGGAGCCAAAGAGGCTGAGGTTTATCCACTCGCACACAAAAGACGAGGCAAGGATGGTGCTCATAGAGGCCGTTAAGGACGGCGCTCCGGGCCTGAAGACGCTCCCGCCGCTTTTTGTATACGCAAAAGAAAAGGAATATACCGCCGAAATGAGGGAGTTTTACGGTTTCTAAAGCCCCGTGGGCGGACTTGCGCCAGGCCTGCCTGAGTGTTATCCTTAAGTAAACGGAAAATAATAAAATTTCAGCAATGATTTGGAGGTAGCGCCATGATGGAGAGAAAAGGCGTCGCCATGATGAAGGGCCAGACCCTGACCGTGCTCGGCCCGGAACTGAAAAACGGCGACAGGGCGCCGCAGTTTACCTGCGTGGACACAAAGCTGAACGATTATAACCTCGACAAGACCAGGGGCAAAATCAGGCTCATCGCCTCCGTCCCTTCGATAGATACGACCGTATGCAGCAAGGAGGCCCTGCGATTCAACGACGAGGCCGAGAAGCTGGACAACCCGGAAGTGGCCTGGCTTGTAGTCAGCATGGACCTCCCTTTCGCCCAGAAACGCTTCCTGGACGACGAGGACGCGCGCGGCCTTACGATAATATCCGACTACAGGAACGCCTCGTTCGGGGAGAACTGGGGTGTGCTTATAAAGGACCTGAGGCTCCTTCAGAGAGCGGTGTTCGTGGTGGACAAAAATAACGTGATAAGGCATGCGGAATACGTCCGGGATGTGGGTGAATTCCCCGACTTCGACGCCGCGCTGAAGGTCGTCCGGGAGCTTGCTGGACAGGAGAGAAAGGCCGCGGCCTGAGCCGGCAGACCGGCTGCCGTCAACCCTGATCCGGTATGCCAGCCACAACGGGACTGGTTTACTGTCTGAGGCAGGTATACCGGCCCGGCAAAACGCTATTGCCAACGGGGATGAGGGTGTGATAATATCTGCCCTCATGTCTATCCAGGCAAATAATAAACGGGGAGCGGTCGAGTTTGAAGCAGGAAGGCTTTAGCCTGAAAGCCACGGCGCTGGCGCTTGCCGCGGCTTTATTGTTGTCCGGCTGGGTTATCCCGCCGCCGGCGCGCGCGGATACCTCGCTTATCCCCCTCCCGGTATACGATACCTCCAGAAACGGCGGAAACGAATACGGCATCATGCCCGTATGGCTGCTGAAGGAGAACAGCGGCTACATCTACGGCATTGTCGCCCCGTCTGTCGTATACAACGCTAATACCGGCGTCAATATTACTTTCAGATATCTTGGCTATCCGACTACGGACGAGAACTACAGGATATTCATAAACCGCTCGACGAAGGTTGACCAGGAATATACGGGGGAATACTGGAACAACAGGATACTCGGCGGCAACTTCAAGATATACGGGAGGTTCACGTTCTACCGGGACTCCACCTACCGCTTCTTCGGCCTGACCGAGAGGAGCCCGGAGAATGACGAAACGAACTATTCCAACGTGGAGATGGCGCCGAAGTTCATCCTTGGATATTATCTGCCGCACCACATGCTGCTCTCTTACGGAGAGGTGCTGCACTGGGTAACCATCCGCCGGGGCACGGCGAAGGGTCTTCCTTACATAAAGGATAAATTCCCGACGCTCCAGGGAATAAACGGCGGGGCGGTAATTGAGCGGCAGCTTACGCTTTCATACGACACGAGGGACGATCAGCTATTCCCGACAACCGGCTGGTATTCCAACCTTTACGGTATGCTCGGGCAGAACTTCGCCCACAACAGGATGTTCTCCCGGATAGGGATAAACGGCAGGACGTTCATCTCCGCGGACGACAAGAGGTACGTAACCGTCCTGAAGGGCGCCTTCGAGATGACCGGCGGGCACGACATACCTTTTTTCGAGCTGAGTAACATCGGCGGCGAGGACACGCTCCGGGGCTTCGGGGACTACCGCTATTACGACAAGGGGTATATACTGCTCAACGCCGAGGAGAGGATAAGGCTCTTTAAACTCAAGCTCTTCGGCGTCTGGAGCGAATGGGAGGCCGCGCCCTTCGTGGACATGGGCCGCGTGTATAGCTCCATGAGGAAAGAGCCGCTTGAGGACTACCAGGTAAATCCCGGCGTAGGCTTTCGTGCAATAGTCCAGCCGAACGTCGTGGGCCGGGTTGACTTCGGCTACAGCAGGGAAGGGATAAATACGTTCGTCGGGCTGGATTTTCCGTTCTAAAACTGTCATTCTGAGCGCAGCGAAGAATCTGCTTTTACAGGGTTTTGCTATGAAAGTTTTTTTGGCTGAATACGCGGGTTTCTGCATGGGCGTGCAAAGAGCAATAGACCTCGCGCACAAGACGGCCTCCGAGGAGGCCGCGCCGGTCTTCGTCCTGCACGAAATAGTGCATAACAACAGCGTCGTGAGCGACCTGGCGGCCAGGGGCGTGAAATCCGTTGACAGCGTGGACGAGGTGGACGAGGGCACGCTCATCATAAGCGCGCACGGGGCCGCGCCGGAAGTTATCGAAAAAGCCCAGACAAAGGGCCTGAAGGTCGTGGACACCACCTGCCCGCTTGTCAGCAAGATAGACAGGATTATCACGCGGCTTACGAGGTCCGGCCATACGATATTCCTCCTGGGGGACAAGGACCACGCGGAGGTTAAGGGCGTAAAGGCCGTCGCGCCGGACGTAACGCACGTCTTTCGTTTCCTGGAAGAGATAGACAGCCTGCCTCAGGTGGAAGGCCCGGCGGCGCTGGTGTCCCAGACGACGCAGAACATAAAATTCTTCGAGGAAGTCGCAGAAAAAATAAAGCGGCGTTATCCTCAGGCGGAAATATACAATACCATCTGCGACGCCACGGAGAAGCGCCAGACGGCGGCCATAGACCTGGGCAGGCAGGTGGAGATAATGATCACCGTCGGCTCTAGGAACAGCGCGAACTCCAAAAGGCTTCAGGAAGTGGCGGCGACGGTCGCGCCAAGGTCCTATCTTGTGGACAACGCTCAGGAGCTCGACCCGAAGTGGTTCGCGGGCGTCAGCAGGGTCGGTGTTACGGCGGGCGCGTCCACGCCGGATGTTCTTATTGACGGAGTCATCGAGCGTATCAAGCGTATCGGAGAGGGCAGATGAAAACATTATTTTTAAACCCGCCGTCCTTCGAGGATTTCGACGGCGGCGCGGGTTCACGCTACCAGGCCACGCGCGAGGTGCGCTCGTTCTGGTATCCGACATGGCTTGCATACCCCGCGGGTATGCTGCCCGGCTCGCGCATACTCGACGCCCCGGCATCGGGCCTCGACGTTCAGAAAACGCTCGACATCGCCAGGGATTACAGCCTCTTCGTTCTCTACACCAGCACGCCGTCGCTTAAAAACGACTCCGCCTTTGCCGCCGGAATAAAAGAGCAGAACCCGAAGGCGCTCGTATGTTTCGTCGGGCCGCACCCGAGCGTCCTGCCGGAAGAGACGTTAAACGCCGCGCCTTCCGTGGACTTCGTCGTGCGCGGGGAATTCGATTACGTCATCCCGGAGATAGCAAAGGGCGCCGGACTGGCCGACGTAAAGGGAATCAGCTGGCGGGATGGGGCAAAAATCGTCCATAACCCGGACAGGGAGCTTATTCACGACCTGGACTCGCTCCCGTTTGCGACCGAGGTATACAAGCGAGACCTCGACTTCCGGGAATACGAGATACCCTGGATACAATATCCCTACCTCTCCTTTTATACCGGGCGCGGTTGTTCCTCCAAATGCGTATACTGCCTCTGGCCGCAGACATACTCCGGGAACGCATACAGGACGAGAAGCCCTAAAAACGTAATCGAGGAAGTGAAATACGCGCTCAGCGCTTTCCCCGGCGTGAAGGAGATGTTCTTCGACGACGACAACTTCTGCGAAGACCAGAAAAGGGCTATAGAAATAGCGGGGCTCATGAAGCCTCTCGGGATAAGCTGGGGCTGCAACTCCAAGGTCACGGCGAAATACGAGACCCTGAAGGCCATGAAGGAAGGCGGGATGCGCGTCATCATGGTCGGCTACGAGACAGGCGACCAGGCCATACTCAATAACGTCCGCAAGGGGACTACGATAGAACAGGCCAGGACTTTTACGAAGAACTGCAAGGAACTGGGCATAATAATACATGGGGCATTCGTCCTGGGGCTTCCCGGCGAGACCCGCGAGACCGTTGAGCGCTCGATAAAGTTCGCCTGCGAAATGGACCCGGAGACGATACAGGTCTCGCTCGCGTCTCCATACCCCGGCACGAAGTTCTTCGACATGTGCGTCAAGGAGGGGTATATCAACCCCGAGAGCCTCGTCTCCGAGAAGGGCTATCAGAGCTGCGTTATAAACTACCCCGCGATTTCGAGCGACGAGATATTCATGGCGGTGGAGAAATTTTACAAGAAGTTCTACTACCGCCCGAAGTATGTCGTTAAGGTGCTGAGGAAGGCATTCTCGGATAAAGAGGAGATGAAGCGGATATACCGCGAGGCGAAGGAGTTCTACGGCTTCATCGCCAAGAGGCGCGAGGCGCTGAAGGGAGCGTCGTAAAAGCCCGCTTCGGTCGGGATCGACAAACATAAGGCCGTCATTTCCCTAAAGGGGATGACAAAAAAGAGGAGGTCGCTATGTATATGTTAAAGACCGACGGATGGTATCTTGAGAGAATAACCTGGCTGATGGGCGGGAGCATAACGCTTGCGTCTGCCCTGCTGGCCGCTTTTGTAAGCCCCTACTGGCTTATACTCACCTGCTTTGTCGGGCTGAATCTTATCGTATTCTCCCTGACCGGGTTCTGCACGATGGCGATAATACTGAACAAACTCGGCGCAAGGCCCAGGCTCGCAAGGGACAAATGAAGGCAATTGCGGCGGTAGTTCTTGCGTTTATTGCAGTTTTTCCGGTCACGTCTTTCGGCGCGCAGGTCTCGCAGATAGGCGTCATATCTTCCGCGCTCGACAGGGCGAGGGACAAAGACGAAATCATCAGACAGGTGGCAAGGCTCGATATACTTGCCAAGTCCGCCCCGTCCCCGGAAATATGGCAGCAGCTCGGGCGCGCGTTCTATCTCCTGGGCGAGGGCGAGAAGAACGACAAGCTGAAGCTCGATTACCTCGGCAGGTCGCTTTCCGCCTCGAAAACGGCGCTTAAGGAGAACCCCTCCGACGCCGTATCGCTTTACTGGAAGGCGATGGCGCTCCTTCATGAGGCGGACGTGGTCGGAGGACTGAAGGCGCTCTCCGACGTCAGGGAGGCGCTAAGGGAACTCAGGACAGTATCGGGCGTCGCGCCGAAATACGACGAGGCCGGTGCATACAGGAGCCGGGGCAAGGTGCTCATCGAAGCCCCAGGATGGTCTCTGATAGGCGACAAAAAGAAGGGCCTCGAACTGCTCGTCAAGGCTGTGAACATTGCGCCCGCGAACCTCGTGAACCGCCTGTACCTGGCCCAGGCGTATATTAAAAACGGTATGAAGGCGAACGCCCGCACGGAGCTCCAGTACATCCTCTCCGCCCCCGCGAAAAAGGGCGACGCCGGCGACGCCTTGACCAAGGCAAAGGCGGCAAAACTCCTCAAGGAGGCAAGCTAAGGTTGCAGGTCATCCTCGCCATCCTGCTTCTTCTGTGGCTCTCTTCCGCCGCGTATTACATAATCTCCGCATGGTGCCTGAGGGCGTTTTATAAGAACCCTTTCATAACTCCCCCATCCCCTTCTTATCTTAAGAGGGAGACAGGAGGGGGCGTTACTTCCTATCCTCCCATCACCGTCTTAAAGCCAATAAGGGGCGAGGACGAAGCCCTCTACGAAAATCTGAAGAGCTTTGTCGAGCAGGACTATCCCGCCTTCCAGGTAATCTTCGGCGTAGCCGAGCGAAGAGACCCGGCATACGAAATCGCGGAAAAACTCGTATCCGGGTATCCGGAAAAGGAACTGCTTGTCGTTGAGACAGGCCCGCCGGATTCACCGAACCGCAAGGTCTCGAACCTCGCGGCCATGTATGGTTTTTCCAAATATGATATAATCTTGATTGCCGACGCCGACATGCGGGTCGGGAGGGATTACCTCGCGCGCGTCGTGGAGGGCTTTTCCGAGCCGTCCGTCGGGCTTGTCACGTGCCCTTACCGGGGTTGTTATCCGGAGAGCATAGGCGCCGCCTTCGAGACGCTCTCGATAAATGCGGATTTTTTCCCCTCGGTGACGGTAGCCGAGAGACTTGAAGGTATAAGCTTCGCGCTCGGCGCGACAATGGCTGCCCGGCGCGAGGCGCTCGATAGAATCGGCTCCTTTGAGGCGCTCAGGGACTTCCTCGCGGACGATTACCAGTTCGGGAATAAAATATACAAGGCCGGATACAAGCTTTCTCTTTCGCGCTATGTCGTGGACAGCGTACAGGGGCATGGGAGCTTCCGGGAATACTTCACGCATCAGTTGAGGTGGGGCCGGACGTACCGCGCATGCAGGCCGGCAAGCTATTTCCTCGCCGGGCTTACCAAAGGGACGGCGATTGCGGCGCTTTTTCTGCTGGCCTCCGGGTTTTCCCCGGCTGGCTGGGGCCTTTTCTGCACGGACCTGGCGCTTCGGAATTCCCTGGCCGTATGGCTGGAAAGTAAATACATAAAGGCTCCGGGCGCGCTGAAATATTACTGGTTTCTCCCTTTAAGAGACCTAGCGGGCGCGCTCATATGGGCGCTAAGCTTCACGGGGAGCGATGTCAGATGGAAGGGCGAGAGTTTCAGGATAGACAGAGAAGGAAGGATGGTAAAAAAACAACCCTAAAATAATACAGGTTCCTTCCCGATGGAAAAAAATCTCACACTGCTCGTGCTGTTTTTTATAATCGCTTTTTCCCCGGCTCAGGGCCGCGCGCAGGAGGCCGCCCAGCCTGACAATTCCGCGCCCGCATCCATTACCAGATATGAAAATATAATATCCAACGACTACTCAGTCGGCATCCAGGGCGGCTACGGAGACAAGGTCTGGGATAACAACCACTTCCGTCTCAATACCGCGCTCTTCCAGCCCTATTTCACCATACCCCTTACAAACGTCATA
>DAHWTK010000040.1 GCA_027328825.1 Nitrospirota bacterium | reverse complement strand
AGAAGGAAGACAAAGGGCAACTGCAATTAACGATGTGATACAGAGATGCCCCCGGCTCCTGCCGGGGGAGATTCACTTTTATACAAAATCTCTTGTGAAAAAGCATAAATTATGGTAAACAATCCGGATATGGCAAAAAAGCTGGCTTTTATAATTTTCCCGGTGTGCTTCTTAACCGTCTTTCTGGGGGCGAACCTCCCGGAGATCAAGATAGTAAGTCTTCGCCCCAGGACGGCTCCGGTATTTAAAAGCCTTGTGGAATCCTCGCGGAGCTATTCCAAAGGCGTCCTGACAGACATCGGGTTCCGCCGGAACAGCCTCGATTATATACCGGAGGAGGAATATCCTTCCTTTGAACCGGAGGCGCCGAGATATAATCCTGAGAGGATAGGAGTCAATATAGTAGAGCGCCCACCGCCTTATATCTCCTGAATGGGCATTCAGGGTTCAGATAAACAACGAGGTTAACAACAAACGAGGAGGTTTGATCCATGAGGTTTTTAAAAAGAGGTTTAATAGTTATGACGGCGGCGCTCCTTGTCAGCGCCGGTTTTTACGGCTGCGCCAAGAAACAGCTTAAGACCAGCGGAGGCGAGATAAAGTCCCAGCAGCCGTCCGCGCCGCAGGCTAAGGTAGCCCCGGCCGCGCCGAAGGAAAAGACCGTGGAGGCCCCGCCCGCCCAGCCTGAGCAGGCCCAGCCGAAAGAGACCGGAGTGGCCGAAAAATCGCTCCAGACTATACACTTCGATTTTAACAAGTACGACATCAAGCCTGAGGACGGCACAATCCTTCAGGCTAACGCGAAGTGGATAAAGGCCCACAAGCCGGGCGTTGTCCTCATTGAAGGCAACTGCGACGAGCGCGGGACAGTGGAGTATAACCTGGCCCTGGGCGAGAGAAGGGCCGTGGCCGCCGAGAAATACCTCATGTCGCTGGGGATAAAGAAATCGGAGCTCAAGACCATCAGCTACGGGAAGAGCAAGCCTGTCGACCCCGGCCACAACGAGGCCGCCTGGGCGAAGAACAGGAGAGACGATTTCGTCGTGCAGTAGTTATTTTCCCGGATAAAGGGGAGAAACAGATATAAGCCGGACGGGCTCCGGAGGTTTTAAACAGAATGACGGGGGGCGGGATTCGCCTCCCGTTATTTTTTACCAGCGGCAGGGCGTTTCGGGATTAAAAAAGCTACGCCGCCTTGCCGAGAGTCTTTCGGCGGACCTTGAAAAGCCGGTCTGCGTTTTTTTTTACCTCGTCCCAGCACTCCTCGCACGATTCGTGCAGCTTGCTTAGCATGGCCACGGCCTGGTCGCGGCGCGTATTCAGTTCGGTTATCCTCTGTTTGTCGCGCAGCCTGCCCGCCGCGTCCTTTTTTTCCGAGCTTTCCTTAAGCCTGTCTATAGTTTTGTCGATCGCGCGGACATAGGCCGCGACATGCCGTATATAATCTTCTCTGGATTTCAAGACGCTGGTTTCCATACTACACCTCCCCGTGCCCGGCAAACGCAAGGACGTCACATTAATAATTATAACAAAAATTGACGCGCAGACGGCTTAAAATCTTGACAGAGTGTTGGCGCTGCGGTATTATCAACACTCAAGTCCGGGGGGAGTCAGTCGAGCAATAGATCTTAAGGTGTTACAGATGTTCTTCAGCTTCCTTGGAAGCGAAAAATTCAAATGGGGGATAGTAGGCGCGTTTGCCGGCGCCGCAGTCCCCATTTTTTTTATAATCCTGCAACCTTCCATTCAAAGTCAGGGCATACTTTTTACGGCAGGGTTCATAGCCTGCTCTTCCGGCGCGTTGGGCCTCGGCGGTTTTCTCTTCGGGCGTCTTCGGGACAGGGACCTCCTGTTCCGCCGCAAGATGGAACTCAGGGCAAAGGAAGTCTCGGTGCTCGACTCCCTGTCAGACGCGATGTCGAGCACGAGGGACTTGGACTCGCTTCTGTATGTCGCGCTCCGGGAGACTATAGAATTTCCGTTTTTAAACGGGCTTACGAGGTGTGCGGCCTTCGTGAAGGACCCCGGGACGGGCCGCCTGAGGCTCGCCGCAAAGATAGACAGGGGGGCCAGGCCCGGCGGTTTTGAAAAAGAGGTAGAGGCCGGGAAATGCCTCTGCGGCGTCGCTGCCGAGACCGGAGAGATGATTATCTGCCCGGACGGTTCCAGGGACGAGCGTTGCCGCTCCTCCGAGCCGAGGGGATATGTAGTCGTCCCTCTGAAAAATTCCTATAACGTCCTGGGAGTGATGGCCTATTACCTGCCGAAGGGCGCCGCGCCCGCATATGAGGACGCAAGGCTCCTCTCCGCCGCCGCATCCAGGATATGTTCTTCCGCGGAGAACCTGATACTATCCGGCCAGGCGCAGGTGGCTTCGGAGGACATGGCTAAAAGCGGCCAGACCCTAGCCAGAAAAGTGGCCCAACTCAATTCGCTTGTCGAAGTGGACAGGGTCATTCTTTCCACTTTGGACAGGGACGAGATGTTGCACAAGGTCAGCGTACAGATAAGGAGCCTTGTCCCGGCGGACCTGGGGGGCGTCGCGCTCTGCGATCCGGACACGGGGGACTACCGCTACATCGGCGGATGGGGAATGGAGATAAAAAACCGTGAGATACTCCAGACGGCGGACTGGCTGGGAAGCCCGGTCTTAAATCGCGGAAAGCCGATGATGAGGAAGAATATAGAAGAAGAGGTCATACTCTCCCCGTTCGACAAACTCCTTAACGGAATGGGCGTAAAGTCCGACCTCTACGCCCCGATAATGCGCAAGGGCAAGACCGTGGGCATATTCTTCCTCGGCTGCTTCAGGGAAGGCGCGTTCAGCCAGGACGACGTGGACACCGCTGTTATATTCTCGTCGAGGATGGGCCTTGCGCTGGAGCATGTCCGCCTGATATACGACCTTGACGAAATGTCCGTCAATATCATACACGCCCTCGCGTCGGCAATCGACGCCAAAAGCTCCTGGACGAAAGGCCATTCGGAGCGGGTGTCGGATTACTCCATGGCCATTGCCGAGCGCTTGGGGATGCCGAAGCGTGACATAGAGCGTCTGCGGCTGGCAGGGCTTCTGCACGACATAGGCAAGATAGGTACATACGACGTCCTGCTGGACAAGACGGGCCAGCTTACCCAGGAGGAGTGGGAGCTTATCAAGCTTCACCCGGACAGGGGCTGTGAGATACTTGGGCCGATTACGGAGTTCAGGGACATCCTCCCCGCTGTCCGGCACCACCACGAGCGCTGGGACGGAACTGGCTATCCGCTTGGGCTTCGAGGCGAGAAAATACCTCTGATGGCCAGGATTCTCACCATTGCCGATTCGTTCGACACCATGACCGCGGACAGGCCGTACCGCCCGGCCATAGGCGTAACAAACGCCCTTCAGGAGATTCGCTACTGCACCGGGACCCAGTTCGCGCCGGACGTCTCGGACGTCTTCCTCCGGCTTGTGATGGAAAACGGGCCGGATTTATCCCGGTTAAGGCAAAGCGTACCCCACAGCATAACCATTCCGGCGGTTTTCGGCACGTCATAAAAGGCCGCTCCGAGCTACCCCGCCTTTCCAAACCATCTGATTATGCTATAATTTATTCATGGAAAAAGACAGGATTGCAGGCATTGCGGTCATGGCCATTGCAGGCGCGGCAGCGGGTGTCGTCCTTTTTAAACTGGTATCCGCCGTCGTGTCAAAAAAGCCGAAACATAAGCCCTTCCTGCCGAAAAAGAGGGGAAAACTCGTCCGCTTTCCGGCAGCCGGACCCGGCAGGCCGCCCGGCCCTTTAGCTCCCTGAGATACTGCCGCCGCAATATCCTGAAATCCCTTTTTATTATTGAACTATCCCCAAGCCTCTGATATAATGGACAGACTTTTTTGCAGGCGGGAAAACATGCGGTTTTTTTGACACCGGAGGCCTCGCTTAAGGCATGGTGAGACATGATCCGGAAGGACATTACCTCCCTTCCGAGCTTGACGAGGAAGAAGACGAGGGAGGTCCGGCAAGCGGCCAGGTTGCGGAAAGTCCGAGCGCGCCGGAAGCGGCGGCCAAGGCCAACACCCTGAACCGGTGCATCGCAAGGTTTATCGACATCCTCATCGCACTATTTCTGGCAAGACTTCCGGGTTATATCGGTTTCTTTTCCGGCCTTCTGTATATCGGCATCGCCGACGGGGTTATGAAAGGCAGGAGCGTCGGGAAGAGGATAGCGGGTTTAAGGGTATACTCGAAAAAGACCGGCAAATGGGCGGACTTCCGCGCCTCCATACTCAGGAACTCGACCATAGGCGCATTCTACTGTCTGTCGTTAATCCCTCTTGTCGGCTGGGCCGCCGGGCTTCTCGGCCTGGGTTTCGAGCTTCTGCTTGTCATCGGCAGCCCTGAGGGGATGAGGCTCGGGGACGAGATCGCCCTTACGGTCGTAAGGGACGAAGAGTAAAATTTTCAGGAGTAGTCAATGTTTATAAATTCACTGCTTGGCATGTTCTCGAACGACCTTGGCATAGACCTCGGCACCGCGAGCACGCTGGTATACGCGAAGGGCCGGGGGATTGTCTGCAACGAACCCTCCGTCGTGGCGATAGACAAAACAACCCGGCGGGTGCTGGCCGTGGGGGCGGAGGCCAAGCGGATGCTTGGGCGAACCCCCGGCGACATCATCGCCATCCGCCCCATGAAGGACGGCGTCATAGCGGATTTCGACGCGACCGAACAGATGCTCCGCTACTTCATCCAGAAGGTTCATAACAGAAAGACATTCCTGAGGCCGAGGATAATTGTCGGCGTGCCCTCCGGGATTACGCAGGTGGAGCAGAGGGCGGTGCGGGACAGCGCGGAGCAGGCGGGCGCAAGGGAGGTCTATCTCATTGAGGAGCCTATGGCGGCGGCTATCGGCGCAGGGCTTCCGATTACGGAGCCTTCCGGCAACATGGTCGTGGACATCGGCGGCGGCACGACGGACGTCGCGGTCATATCGCTAGCGGGCATAGTCTATTCCAAGACCGTGAAGACAGGCGGCGACAAGATGGACGAGGCCATAATAAATTACATAAAGAGGAAGTATAACCTGCTGATAGGCGAACGCACCGCCGAACATATAAAGATGTCCATAGGCTCCGCGTATAAAATAGACGACGACGGTAAGACGATGGAAGTCCGTGGACGGGACCTCGTGTCGGGCATTCCGAAGACCCTCATAATCGACGATGAGGAGGTCCGCGAGGCCCTGATGGAGCAGGTTCTTACAATCGTCAACACGATAAAGGTCACGCTCGAGAACACGCCTCCGGAACTTGCCGCAGACATAGTGGAAAAGGGAATCGTGCTTGCGGGCGGCGGCGCGCTCCTGAAGGGGATAGACGTGCTGATCCGCGAGGAGACCGCGCTCCCGATAGTAATCGCCGAAGACCCTCTCTCCGCGGTCGTCATGGGGACGGGGAAGGCGCTGGACGAGCTCGACCTCTTAAGACGGGTATCCGTCAGGACGTAACTTCTGTTGCTTTCTTTTCACGGGAAAAGAAAGTAACGACTTTTCCAGGTATAAGATGTTTCGCTACCTTGTCAGGAACAGGGGCATCCTGCTCCTTGCCCTCATAATCCTTCTGAGCTTCTTTATAATTACTTCACAGGTGAGAAGGCCCGGAAACGCCACGCTCCCGGAGCGGGTCGTATCGACAGTTCTTTATCCGTTTGCCGAAGGAACGATGACGGTAAAAAACGCCTTCAGGCGTGCCTGGGGAAATTATGCCGGGCTGGTGGACGCGCGGAACGAAAACGCAATGCTCAGAAAAGAGAACAGGGAGTTCTACCTTGAGAACCTGAGGCTCAAGGAGGCGCTTTTAAAAGGTTCGGAATCGGCTGAGCTTGGGGCGTCCCTCGGCGGGTTCGGCTGCCCGTATGTGACCGCGCACGTCATAGGGCGGGACGCCTCGTCGTGGTTCAAGAGCGCCTGGATAGACAAGGGCTCGCCAGGCGGGATAACGCGCGACATGCCTGCCGCGACAAAGGACGGAGTCGTTGGCCGCATTACGAAGGTAAGCGGGTGGACATCCCGCATAACGCTCATCACCGACCCTGAGAGCGCCGTGTCCTGCATAACCCAACGCACACGCGAGCCGGGCATACTCGTCGGGGAAGGCGGCGGGCTTTGCCGTTTCCAGTATGTAGGCAAGAGCGCGGACGTGAAAGTCGGCGACCTCCTGATTACCTCAGGGCTTGACAGAGTATTTCCGGAGGGAATGCCGGTGGGCCGCGTGGTCTCGGTCTCGAAGGCGGGCCAGGGTTACTTCCAGGACATAGAGGCGTGTCCGACGGCGGATATGAAGCGCTTCGAGGCCGTGGCGATACTTATGTACAAGCCGAGGCCAATCTCCCCGAAGCCTGCGCCGGGAGAGAAGGGCGTTAAGTAATGAAGCTTAACGTATCCATATACGTCACTTTCATAATAATCGCGGCGCTCCAGGCCGTCATTGGCGATTTCTTTTCCGTCTGGGGAATAAAGCCGAGCTTCATGCTTATAGCGGTGTACGCGTTCTCCATAACGGAGAGCGGCTCCTCCGGCATAATCTACGGCGCGTTCGCCGGCTTTCTCGACGACTGCCTTTCCGGCGGCTATATCGGTCTTTTCGCCTCCGGCTACGCGCTTGTCGGATATCTCGCGGGCCGCGCGGGCAGGAAGTGGTTCAATATAGGCGAGTCCGCGAACTTCGCCGGGCTGTTCGCGCTTTCGCTGGTAAACGGCGTCTATACGGCGGTAGTCGTGGATACTGTCCGGGGCGAGGGCGGGGTACTGTTCAGGATACTCCGGTTCGGCATTCCGCAGGCGTTATACAACGCGATTGCGGGGGCGCTCCTTTTATGGCTTTTCAGGTCGCGCCTGGCAAGGAGGGTGCCCTGGCTCAAGAACATAAGGCAGATACAGGTTCGGATATAGGCTTAGATGAAGTCTGACAGAAGCGGGTTCTATGGTGAGGGAGACGGCGCGGGCGATATAAAAAGACGTCTGTGGCTGCTCTCCGTATGCGTTGTGGTCTTTTTCGCCGTGATTGTCCTTCGGCTCTGGTATCTCCAGGTGATAAAGGGCCCGTATTACCGGAAGCTCTCCGAGGACAACCGTATCCGCGTCGTAAGCATACGTCCGCCCAGGGGTATAATCTACGACAGAAACGGAATCCCGCTGGCCGACAACACGCCGAGCTATACCATAACCTTCACCCCCGAAGACGCCAAGGGCAAGCCGGAGGTGATGCAGAAGCTCTCGGGCATACTCGGCGTGACGCCCCAGGACCTTGAGGACTATGTAAGGTCGGAGAAATTCCGCAACCCGTACCAGCCCATCCGCGTTCGAGAGAACGCCTCGTTTGCGGAGGTGTCGGAGGTCGAGGCACTGAAGGACAGCCTGCCGGGCGTCTCCGTGCAGGTGGAACTCAGGCGCTATTATCCGTATGGGGATTTCGCCTCGCACCTTATAGGCTACATCGGAAAAATAACACCCGCGCAGCACAAGATTGCAAAATACGCGGACCTCCCGCCCGATTTCCTCATAGGCCAGTACGGTCTGGAGCAGGCGTTCGACAAATACATACGCGGCGTGCCGGGCAAGAGGGCCATAGAGGTGGACGCCACGGGACACCAGAAAAAGGTCCTGTATACCGTGAATCCCATAGCCGGCAACGACCTCGTCACAACTATTGATTTCCGGGCGCAGCAGGCGGCGGAAGATGGCCTGAAGGGAAAGACCGGGGCGCTTGTGGCAATCGACCCCAGGAACGGGGACATACTTGCAATGGTGTCCAAGCCATCCTTCGACCCGAACATCTTCACGGTGGGTCTGACGGGCAAGGACTGGCAGTATCTGACGACAGACCCCGGCAAGCCGCTCGACAACCGGGCGCTCCAGGGGCAGTTCCCGCCCGGCTCCACGTTCAAGCTGGCCGTGTCCCTGGCGGGGCTTGAGACGGGGAAGGCGACACCCGACTCTCCGGTGGTATTCTGCACGGGCGGATGGCCCTTCGGCGGCAGGGTATTCCACTGCTGGGACAAGCACGGACATGGCCGCACCACGCTACACAAGGCCATCGTCCAGTCCTGCGATACGTATTTCTATAACCTCGGCAACATCCTTGGTATCGATAAAATCGCAAAATACGCGAATTACCTGGGCCTTGGAATGAAGACAGGCATCGGCCTCAGGGAGGATAGCGGCCTGATTCCCTCCACCGCATGGAAGCTGAAATACCGCCATTGCAAGTGGTATCCCGGAGAGACCATATCCTGCGCCATAGGCCAGGGCTACGTCAATGTCACGCCCATACAGCTCGCAAGGATGGCGGCGACGATAACGAACGGGGGCGTGCTCTACCGGCCCCGGGTCGTGAGCGCGATAAAATATGGCAACGGCAGCATAACGCAGTTCCCGCCGGATATTCTCTGGAAGCTTCCGGTGAAACAGGCCAACCTGGACATAATACGCGACGGGATGTACGGCGTCGTAAACGAGCCGGGGGGCACCGCGCACCTGGCGTCATCGAAAAAAGTCGTCATAGGCGGCAAGACGGGGACGGCGCAGGTTATCGGCCTGGGCAGAGGGCGCGGGGCGAAGTTCAGGGATAATGCATGGCTCGTGGCCGTTGCGCCTCTTTACAATCCGAAGATAGCCGTCGCCATACTTATGGAACACGCCGGGCATGGCGGCTCCGCATGCGGGCCTCTGGCGAAGCAGGTCATAAAAGCCTATCTGAGGATAGACGACAAATCCATAGCCGAAAAGAACGGGTTCGGGAACCTCACCGGCACGATCCTTCACAGAGCAGCGGTGAAGTTCGGCAATTTTACCGGCAGCCGTTTGAAGGCGTTCAGGTCAATGACCGGCGCGGCCAAGACCCGTATGTTGCTTGGAGAGGACAGGCATGGTAGATAGACACAAAAGGATAATCTCCAATTTCGACGTGAGCTTCCTCGTCTCGGTCGGGCTGCTTATCGCAATCGGCCTTACCGCGGTCTATTCCGCCACATACAGTATGAGCGGCGGGACGCACGCCCTGTTCAAAAAACAGCTCATATGGATAGTTTTCGGGCTTGCGACCATGGCCGCCATTGCGTTCTTCGATTACCGGCGCCTGGAGCGCTGGGGATACGTCCTGTATGTCGCGGCGATACTGCTCCTCCTGGCGACTCTGGCCGTGGGGCATTCCGGCATGGGCGCGCAGAGGTGGCTGCACCTGGGACCGTTTACTTTCCAGCCGTCCGAGGTCGCAAAGCTATTCATAATTGTCGCGCTCGCAAAGTATTTCGCCGAGGACGGCATAACCAAGGGCCATACGCTCCGCCAGCTCGTAAAGCCTTTATTGCTCGTCATGCTCCCGGTGGGCCTTGTTGTAAAACAGCCGGACCTCGGCACGGGACTTATGTTCCTTTTCATATTCTGCGCAGTCGTGATTGTCGCGGGGGTAAGGATAAAATCCTTCCTTATACTGCTGACTGCTTCCGCAATCTCGGCGCCCGCCGCCTGGGGCATCCTCTGGAAGCACCTGAAGGACTACCAGAAAAAGCGCCTCACGATGTTCCTCTCGCCCGAGCAGGACCCGTCCGGCGCGGGCTATCACATCATACAGTCGAAGATCGCCATCGGCTCCGGCTCCATATTCGGGAAGGGCTTCCTGCACGGAACCCAGAGTCAGCTCAGCTTCCTGCCGGAGAGGCATACCGACTTCATATTCTCCGTCATCTCTGAGGAGTGGGGTTTCATAGGCTCCATTACCGTGCTCGCAGTGTATCTGTTCATAGTCCTCTGGGGCATAGAAACGGCGCAGAAGGCGAAGGATCGTTTCGGCGCGCTGCTTGCCGTCGGGGCTGTGGCGATGATATTTTTCCATATCGTCATAAACATCGGCATGACCGTGGGGATTATGCCCGTCGTCGGAGTTCCGCTCCCGCTCGTCAGCTACGGCGGCACGTCCGCTCTGACGACGCTGATTGCGTTGGGCTTCTTGCCAGCGTGAATCTGCGGAGATTCAAGCTTTTTTATTAGTCCCAAAAATCTGAAACAGTAGCCGCCCCATTTATGGGGCGCTTTTAACTTTAGCCCGATAAATCGGGCAGCTACAGATGAGAGATAAATGACCTTCGATATAAAAGATAAAATTTTCCAAATCCTCCCCCTCGTCAGTAAGCCATCGCGCTATATCGGCTCCGAGATAAACGCCGTCGTGAAGGATAAGGAGTCCGTCCGGCTCAACTGGGCGCTATGCTTCCCAGACGCCTACGAAGTCGGCATGTCCCACATAGGGATAAAAATCCTCTACGAGATACTGAATTCGCGCCCGGAGATATGGGCGCAAAGGGCTTTCGCGCCGTGGCGGGACATGGAGGAAAAACTGAGGGCGCACAACCTGCCGCTCTACGCCCTGGAAGGCTTCACGCCGCTTGCGGAGATGGATGTCGTAGCCTTCACGCTCCAGTACGAGTTGTCGTACTCGAACGTCTTGAACATGCTCGATCTTGCCGGAATACCGCTTTACGCGAAAGACCGGGGGCCTTCGCACCCGCTTGTCATCGCGGGCGGGCCGTGCGCGCTTTCCCCGGAGCCCCTGGCCGATTTCATCGACGCCTTCGACACAGGCGACTCCGAGGAATCCGTGCTGGAGATTTCGGACGTCCTGCTGGACTTCAAGAAAAAGGGCGTGAACGACAGGGCGGTTTTGCTTGACGCGCTCTCGAAGATAGAGGGCGTATACGTGCCGGCGCATTTCGAAGTATCCAGATGCCCTGACGGGAAGATAAAGGCGATAAAAAACATTGCCGGCGGAGCCGATAAAATAAAGCGGCGCGTGGTGCAGGATATTGATTCCGCGCCGTTCCCCGTTCGTCCGCCGGTTCCGTACATGGCCGCCGTGCATAACCGCGTCCAGCTCGAAATATCCCGCGGGTGCCCGCGCGGGTGCCGGTTCTGCCAGGCAGGGTATGTCTACCGCCCCGCAAGAGAGAGAAGCCCGGAGCGTTTGATGACGCTTGCGGAATCCGCCGTTTCATCGACCGGCTACGACGAAATCTCTCTCTCCTCGCTTTCGGCGGGGGATTATTCGTGCCTCCTGTCGCTGGTGAAAGGGCTTATGGACACGTACGGGCAGAGGAGGATATCCGTATCTCTTCCGTCGCTCAGGGTGGGGACGCTCACGCCGGAAATCTGCCGGGAGATAGGCCGTGTAAGGAAGACGGGTTTTACTATAGCGCCGGAGGCCGGCACACAGCGCCTCCGGGACGTGATAAACAAAAACATCACGGAAGACGCCCTCATGGAGACCGCATCCGCCGTATTCTCTTCCGGCTGGAACCTGATAAAGCTCTATTTCATGGTGGGCCTGCCCACCGAGACGGACGAAGACCTGCGCGGGATAATCGACCTCTCCCGCAAGGTGCTGAACACGGGGAGAAACGCCCGCGGCCAATCTGTCGGCGGCGCAAGGCCGGCCCACCGGCCCGGTTCCGCCGGTGTCAACGTCGGGGTGTCGGTTTTCGTGCCGAAGGCGCACACGCCGTTTCAGCGCATGGGGCAGATACCTGTCGCCGAGATGAGAAGAAAAAAGGAGATTCTGGGCGGCGCGCTGGGCCGGAAGCCCTTTGCCATGAAGACAGGCCTGGCCGAGATGAGCGCTCTCGAATCCGCGTTCGCAAGGGGTGGCAGGGAGCTCGGGGCTGCTCTGCATAACGCCTGGAAGAAGGGCGCGCGCTTCGACGGCTGGACGGAGGAGTTTAAATGGCAGACGTGGCGGGATGCGTTCCATGACGCCGGGCTGGATGTCGAGGCGGAGGCGGCGCGCGGGTTCGCCCCGGATGAGATACTGCCCTGGAGCCATATAGACTGCGGCGTCACGGACAGGTTCTTCAAAAAAGAGATGGAAAAGGCCCTGCGCGGCGAGGCAAGCCCCGGCTGCCTGGAGAAGTGCCTTGCCTGCGGCCTGGGATGCAAAGACGGGAAGGATAGCCCCTTATCCCTGCCACTCTCCCCGCCTGCGGTGGGGGGGATTAAGGGAGGGGGGCTGGTCGAAAATTCAGCCAAATCTCTTCCTGCAAGATTGCGCATAAAATACTCGAAGCTCATGCCGCTTGCGATGCTCTCGCATACGGAAATGATGACGCTCTTTTTTCGGGCAATCTCGCGAGCTGGCCTGCCCGTGGCCTTTTCGGAGGGTTTTAATCCGCATCCGAAGTTCTCTTTCGGCCCCGCGCTCGCCGTCGGGATAGAGTCGGAGGCGGAAATCCTTGACATGGAACTGAGTTATGCTATAGACTTGAAAACAGCTGCAAATGCGCTGAACCTTGTATTGCCGTCCGGTGTCCGGGTCTTCGAGGCCCGTTACCTTTCGCCGAAAGAGGCCCCCGCGGGGGTCGGAATCACCCAATTTGAATACGAAGCGGAAGTCCCGGCGGGAGCGGACGCCGTAGCCACGATAGAGGCGTTTCTCGCGAAGGACAGCGCGGTGGTTTCGCGCATATCGGACAAGGGGACGAAAGAGATAGACGTTCGCGCGATGGTGCAGAACCTTCGGATAAAAGACAATGGGCGAACCCTCTCCCCTGGCCCCTCTCCCAGTAGCGGGCGAGGGTTGGGAGAGGATGAATTAAAGGGCGGGAAGACGGTTGTTTTCACCCTTTCCGAGTCCGGCGGCAAGAGCGCGAAACCCTTCGAGGCCGTGCAGGCGATATTCGGACTTTCGCGGGAGGAATCCAGGGCGGCGCGTATAAAACGGCTGAGGATGTATTAAAAGATTCCGGAACGAGGGGAGAGTGTTCTCGGAGAAAAATTATCTTGAACGTAAAATAGAACTGCTGCCGCCAAGGCATTATTGTGAATAATAATTTTTCGGAGAGAAATGCTCTCCCCGAAGAAAACGGATAACGGGGTTCAATGTCAACCGAGATAATAGTAAACGCCACAAACCAGGAAACCCGCGTCGCCCTGCTCGAGAACAAGCTCGTCACGGAAATATTCATCGAGCGCGCGAAGGACCGCGGCAACACCGGCAACGTCTACAAGGGCCGGGTGGTGAAGGTCCTTCCGGGTATGCAGGCCGCATTCGTGGACATTGGCCTTGAGAAGTCTGCCTTCCTGTACGTCGCGGACGTATACAACTCCCTGGAAGAATACGCACGGATGATGGCGGAAGACATGACGGAGGAAGACGAACTCGACCTGGAGGACGAGGCGAGGCCAAGACGCAGGCGGCCTTCCACAATGACTATTGAAGAGCTTCTCCAGGAGGGGCAGGAGATAATAGTCCAGGTGGCCAAGGAGCCTATCGGCACCAAAGGCGCCCGCGTAACGAGCTATGTCACCCTGCCCGGCAGATACGTCGTGTACATGCCGACCGTAGACCACGTCGGAATCTCAAGGCGCATCGAGAGCGAGACGGAGAGAAAGCGCCTTAAGGACATAGTCACGTCTCTCAAAAAGAACGGCGCTGGATACATCGTCCGCACGGTCTCCGAAGGACAGGACGAATCCGAGCTAAAGAGGGACATGGACTTCCTTGAGCTTCTCTGGCAGAGGATTCTGAAAAAGAACGAAAAGCTCTCCGCGCCGTCCGTGCTTCACTATGACTTGGACCTTGTCTTCCGCACCATCCGCGACCTCTTCACCCCGGACGTGGAAAGGCTCGTGATAGACAGCGGCTCGGAATTCCAGAGGGTGAAGGAATTCGCGGACTCATACCTGCCGCAGCTTAACGACAAGATGGAGCTCTACGACAAGGAAGAGCCGATATTCGACGCATACGACGTAGAGATAGAAATTTCCCGTGCGCTGGGGCGGAAGGTGTGGCTAAAATCCGGCGGGTATATTGTAATCGACCAGTCCGAGGCCCTGACCGCCATAGACGTGAATACCGGGCGCTACGTGGGGAAGAGAAACCTCGAGGACACGATACTCAAGACGAACCTCGAGGCCGTAAGGGAAATCGCCTACCAGCTCAGGCTCCGCAATATCGGCGGCATAATAATCCTCGACTTGATCGACATGGAAAAGGAGGAGAACAGGCGCAAAGTATATACCTCGCTACAGGAATACCTCTCGCACGACAAGGCCAAGACGAATATATACCACCTCTCCGACCTTGGGCTTATTGAAATGACCA
>DAHWTK010000003.1:22214-40158 GCA_027328825.1 Nitrospirota bacterium | reverse complement strand
GACGACTACAAGATGGAAAAGGTAATCGGGCTTGGTCTGCTCGTAGTGATGATAGTCTCCCTGCTTTTCTTCCTGGGGCTTAAGAAAACCGTAAAGGAATAACGAGGTCTAAGGATGCTCAAAAGAATATTCGCAATAACGTGTGCTGTCGCTCTTCTGGCCTTCCTTTCCTCCTGTTCTGAATATAACGGACAAAAGGAAGGCGGCTCGGCAGACCCCAAGGTGGTGGCCGCCGCCGTCTCGCAGGCAAGCAAAACGGCGGACTCCCTTGACAATATGAACCTCAAGGCGTTCGAGCTTGGGAAGCTCGGCATGGCAATGGCCGAGCAGGGAGTCGCCGGCGCGTCCGACACTCTCGACCAGGCCCTGAAGCTTGCGACCCAGGTGCGTGCGCAGTCCAACCAGGCATACGCGGCGAGTTTACGCCAGATGTCGAGTGGCTGGGGGCCGAAGGACCATGAGGCCATCGACCCGCTTATCGAAAGGATTACAAACGACTCTAGCCGCGTCTGGGTAATCCGTTCCATCGCCGAAGGCATCGCCAAACTCGACAAGGCCAAGGCAATGGGAATACTTAGCCAGGCGGCGCAGGACGCGCAGTCCATACCGGATCCGAAATACCGCGATCTCGACCTGCGCGGAGTATCCGCCGCGCTGGCGGAGCTTGATTTCAAGGCCGGCATGGATGCCGCCTCAAAAATATCCGACCCCAGAATAAGGGCATGGGCGTATATGGAAGCCGGCAAGACGGCAAAGGCGAACGGCTCTGGCGATGCGGCTTCCGCATTCAGCGCCGCGGGCGATGCCGCCGAGGCGGTATTGAACATGCAGCCTTCGAGCGATCTCATTACAGACTCGACCCCTCCGGAAGTGAAGGCGGAAGTCCTCGCAAAGGAAAAAGGGGACCTGATGGCATATTCAGCCAGGGTGCTCGCCAATGCCGCCCTCGCGCTGAAGGATTCCGATGCGGCAAAATCTCAGGCTATGTTCTCGAGGGCGGAAGAGATAGCGTCATCAATACCGCAGCCGTACGCCAGATCGTATGCGATGAGCGATGTCGCAATGGCCCTGTCCGGCGCGAACCCGACAGATGCGGACGCCTATGCCTCGAAGATAGAGCATAACGACGCGAAATTCGCGGCCATGATGAAGGCCGCCACGGCGGGCGGAAGCTCTAATGCCGACAATATGTCCGGCGTTATCGAGACTGCCCAGGCCATATCGGACCCGTACGACCGTGCGAAGGCGCTTGAGCTTACGGCTGATACGCTGGTTGCATCCGACCCCAAAAAGGCCAAGGAACTGGCTGGCGATGAAGAGTATCCGGCCATAAAGGACGCAATATATGCGTCTCTCGCGGCTTCGGCATCGAAGGACGGGGACAAGGCGTTCAAGAAAGATTTCGACGAGATCGATGTGCCGAGGTTCGCCAGCGCGGAAGCAGTCTACGAGCAGGCGCGCGCGTATTACGGCGCTGCAAAACTCAAGGAGCAGACCGACCCTGCCGCGGCCATCAAGCTTTACAAAAGGGCCGCATCCGCAGCCGCCACGGCGAAGAGCAATGCGCTCCAATGGAAAATCGCCGTTGCGCTTTGCAGGCTGGACCCGAACCTTTTCATCTCTTCGGCGGCGAACCTCGAAGGCGACGACGATGTGAAGGCCGCGAACCTCTCCGAGATTGCGACGGATTTCTCGGCCAAGGGCGATTACCGATCTCCGATGGTCTGGGATATGGCGGTGAAGGCCGCATCTTCCGTGGGCGACAATGCGGCTTCAGCCGATCTCCTGGCTAAGATAGCCTCCGCCTGCGCGAAATACGACAAGACCAGGGCGGCTGACATATTCAACAAGGCCCTCCAGAAAGCCGGAAAGATAGGCGCGACGGAAAGCTAAGTTTGAACCATGCCGGGCAGCCTGCTGTTTTTCGGAAGCGGCTTCTCGTGGAATATGTAAGACGTGGAGTACAGGATTTAAGCGCAATTCATATCGGAAAGAACTTCTTAGAGGAGGGGGAAATGAAAATAGGCGTAATGATACAGGAAGGCCCGTATAACCACGAGGCCTCCGATACCGCCTACAAGTTTATCGAAGCGGCTATGGCAAAAGGCCACACAATCCAGGGCGTATTCCTGTATGACGACGCTGTTACGAACGTCGCCAAACACATGGAGCCGCCCCAGGACGACAGACATATCGCAAGGCGCTGGTCGGAGCTCGGGGCCAAGGGCGTGGACATAGTAGTCTGCGTGGCGGCGGCCAAGAGGCGCGGTATGAAACCGGAGCTTATAGTTGACAATACGAGGATATCCGGCCTGGGCCAGCTTAGCGAGATATGCACAGAGGCGGAGCGCGTAGTCACTTTCGGAGACTAAGAGGAAAGGAGATTTAAAAAGTGGCAAAGATAATGTTCGTAAACAGAAACGCCCCGCACGGGACAATATACGCCTGGGAAGGCCTCGAAGTCGTCCTCATCTTCGGCGCGTACGAAAACGAGTTGGCCGCGGTATATATGGACGACGCCGTTTTCTCCCTCAAAAAGGGACAGGATACCACGGCCCTTGGCATAAAAGGATTTCTCCAGACACTGCCGGTGCTTGAGGACTATGGTTGCGAGAAGATATACGTTGACAAGGAATCGATGGAAAAACGCGGCCTGAAGACGGACGATTTCGCAATACCGGTCGAGGTGATGGATTCGGCGGGCATAGGAAAAATAATGGAAGAGCAGGACGTGCTCCTGCCCTTTTAAGATTAGGAGGCTTTCAAGGTGCTTCATATAGTCAACAAATCTCCGTACATGAAAAGCAGCCTGGAGAGCTGCATCAGGGTTGCGCAGAAGAACGACCCGATACTGCTTATAGAAGACGCTGTGCTGGGCGCCGCCGCCGGAGGCGGGGTTGAGAGTCTTGTCCAGGGCGCGCTGAAGAACCATCCGGTCTATGCGCTGAGCGCGGATATTTCCGCAAGGGGTCTTGCGGGCAATCTGACCTCTGGCGTGAAAGTAATCGACTACGCCGATTTTGTCGATCTTGTCGAGCAACACAAGCCGATGACCTGGCTTTAATAACTATGGACAGGGAAATCCTGTCGGAACTCCTGCTTGCCCGTAAATATCAGGAAGCGATGGACCTGGTAAAAAAAAGACATAGAAACCTGCGGATTCTGCTCGGCCTTCTGTATTCCGAGGAAGAGCTTGTCAGATGGAGGACGGTGACGCTGCTTGGGCTTATTGCAGCGGAAGGCCGGACAAACCTCGCGCCGGCGGTCAGGCGGATGCTGTGGTTTTTGAGCGAGGAATCCAGCACTATAGGCTGGTGTTCGGCGCAGGCGATAGCTGAGATATACAAAAACAATCCGGGAATGGCCAGGGATGCGATACGTGTTGTCCTGCACCTGTCGGACGACCCGGAGCTATCCCTCCCCGCAAACAGAAATACTCCCATACTTGCGGGTTCCATCTGGGCAATCGGAGCTCTCGCGGATAGCGAGCCTGCGCTGGTCTCCGAGATGGGGCCTGCGCTGGTGGAGTTCCTGAAAGACCCGGACCCGGTGATAAGGGGTTTTTCCGCGTGGGCGCTCGGCAGGATGCGCTTCATGGCGGCGGAAGAAGCTCTTAATGCCCTTTCCGGGGACGATTCATTTATAAATATTTATGAAGACGACAGCCTGAAAAAAATCACCGTAGCGCGCGCCGCGGGCGACGCGCTTGAAAATATCGTGAAAAACAGCGAATAAAGGAGGTGAGGAATAGCCCGGTCAGGCATTTTTTTAGGTTTTGTTTCATAACCAGAAAAGGAGAAAGTAGATGTCAGATACCCCAATGATTGACCAGCTTGAAACCGGCCCTTGGCCGAGCTTCATCAAGGACATTAAGAGGATGGCCGTGAAGAATGCCATGTGCAAGGACCTCCTCGGTCTCCTTGAGATGTCCTACAAGGACAAGAAGACGCACTGGAAACATGGCGGCATAGTCGGCGTCCGCGGTTACGGCGGCGGCATCATAGGCCGTTATTCGGATTCGCCGGAGAAGTTCCCGAACGTCTCCCACTTCCACACCGTCCGCGTCAACCAGCCTTCCGCATGGTTCTATAACACCGGCGCGCTCAGGTATCTCTGCGACCTCTGGGAGAAGCACGGCTCCGGCCTTACGAACCTGCACGGCTCGACCGGCGACTTCGTCATGCTCGGTACTACCACAGATCAGCTCGAACCCATATTTACCGACCTCTCTGAGCACGGCTGGGATCTGGGCGGCTCCGGTTCGGACGTCCGCACCCCGTCCTGCTGCAACGGCATGGCCCGCTGCGAGTTCGCCTGCTATGACACCATGAACCTGTGCTACGACCTGACGAACGAATATCAGGACGAGCTCCACAGGCCGGCGTTCCCGTACAAGTTCAAGTTCAAGATGTCCGGCTGCCCGAACGACTGCGTCGCCTCGATAGCCCGCTCCGACTGCTCCATTATCGGCACCTGGAGAGACGAAATCCAGCAGGATGACGCCGCCGTCGCCGAATACGCCAAGGGTGGCAAGGTTGACATAGCGAACGACGTTGTCGGAGAAATGCCCGACAGGCTGCATGTCCTGGAACGGTTCCAAACTCTCCATAGACAACAAGAACTGCAACCGTTGCATGCACTGCATAAACGTCATGCCGAAGGCCCTTCGCCCCGGCAAGGACAAGGGCGCGATGATACTGCTCGGCGCTAAGGCCCCGATTGTCCAGGGCGCCCTGCTTTCTTCCGTCCTGGTGCCGTTCATAAAGATGGAGCCGCCATACGAGGAGTTCAAGGACCTTATCCGCCGCATATGGGAGTTCTGGGATGAGCACGGCGAGAACAGGGAGCGCATAGGCGAGATGATCGTCCGTATAGGCAAAGGCAATTTCGTCGAGGAAGTCGGTCTTGAGCCGGTTCCGGCCATGATAAAAGAGCCGCGGTCCAACCCGTACATCTTCTACGAAGAGTATTTCGACGAAGAATAGGAGATGGTGGACGGAAATGCCGCCACTCATGATTTAACGGTTTGATGTATTTATGAACAAGGCAGAAGAAAAATAACGGAGGGATTGAGAAAATGGCAGCTCCGAAGAGAAAGACAGATATAGGGCCACCCCATTACGAACAAATGCTTCACCCGATGGTGAAGGCAAACTACGGCAAATGGAAATACCATGAGAAAGTAAAGCCTGGCGTGCTGATGCACGTTTCCGAGACCGGTGATAAGCTCTACACCGTTCGCGCCGCGTCCTCGAGGCTCGTCAGCATCGATAAGATAAGGGATTTCTGCAACCTGGCCGACAAGTACTGCGACGGGTATCTCAGGTTCACCAGCCGCAACAACGTCGAGTTCATGACGGACAAGGAAGCCAATGTCCAGCCGATAATCGATGAGTTGAGCAAGATGGGACACCCAGTCGGCGGCACCGGCAACTCCATTTCCAATATCGTCCATACCCAGGGCTGGGTTCACTGCCACAGCTCCGCGACGGACGCTTCCGGAGTTGTGAAGGCCACCATGGACGAGCTGATTGATTACTTCACGTCCATGAAGCTTCCCGCGCACCTGAGAATAGCGGTCGCGTGTTGCCTCAACATGTGCGGCGCGGTTCACTGTTCCGACATCGCCATACTCGGCATCCACAGGACGCCGCCGACCATCAACAACGATGCTCTCGCCAACATGTGTGAGATTCCGTCCACTGTCGCCTCCTGCCCGAAGGCCGCAATACGCCCGAAGGTCGTGGCTGGCAAGAAGACGGTCGAGGTTGTGGAAGACCTCTGCATGTACTGCGGCAACTGCTACACCGTATGCCCGGCGATGCCGATAGCGAACCCGCTTAACGACGGTATCTCGATATGGGTTGGCGGCAAGGTTTCCAACTCCCGCACCGCTCCGATGTTCTCGAAGCTTGCGATACCCTATCTCCCGAACAATCCGCCGCGCTGGCCGGAAGTCACGAGCGCGGTAAAGAACATCGTCGAGACCTACGCCAAGGACGCGAAGAAGTACGAAAGGGTTGGCGAGTGGATCGGCAGGATCGGCTGGCAGAAGTTCTTTGAGAAGACGGGCCTGGAGTTCACCAAGTACCATATTGATGACTACACCCTGGCGTCCAGCACGTACAATTCCTCTACACACGTTAAATTTTAAGAGGTGCGAAAATGGCGTCTTTAGAAGAGATAAAAGACTACTTATTCCATAAGGTGGAATCCTACGCCGGCAAAAAACAGGTGAAGGTTCCCCACCTTACCCAGGAAGTCATAGAGCATTTCGGCGAGGCCGAGTGTTCGAAGAAAGACGTGAAGGAAGCCCTTAAGGAGCTGATCGACGAGGAGAAGCTCGTATATGGCTATTTCGGCGGCACTACGATCGAACTTCCGCACGTAGAGGGAAGCGCGAACGCATAAACGGAGAAAAATCAATGGCCATTGTAGTTAAGAAGAAAAAGAAGGACTACAGCATAAAAGCCGGCTCCGCGACGCAGGCTTCCGCGCTGAGGCCCAAGTACCAGCCTAAAACGCCGCCGTGCACGTTCAAGTGCCCTTCGGGCATAGACATCCGTGGCTATGTCATGCACGTCAGCCAGTCGGAGATGTACGGCAGGACATTTGATCAGTCCATGAAAGAGGCCTGGTACATGCTTACGGACAAGAACCCGCTTCCGGCTACCACCGGCAGGGTCTGTCCGCACCCGTGCGAGAGCGAGTGCAACAGGGGGAGCCTCGAAGGCCCCCTGAACATCAACAACATCGAGCGCTTCATGGGCGATTACGGTATCAAAAATACCCTGCCGCTCAATATGCTCTCAGCGGACAAAAAGGCCGAATCTGTCGCGGTAGTAGGCTCCGGTCCGGCGGGTCTCTCCTGCGCATATCAGCTTGCCAGGCGCGGCTACGGCGTGACCATCTACGAGTCATTCGAGAAGGCCGGCGGCATGTTGCGTTACGGTATACCTTCCTACAGGCTGCCGGAGGATGTGCTCGATGCCGAGATCAAGAAAATCCTCGACCTTGGCGTTAAGCTCAAACTCAATACGAAAGTGGGCAAGGACGTCTCGTTCGACGAGCTCCGGAAATCCAACAGCGTTGTCTTCATGGGCATAGGCGCCCATGCCGGCAAGAAGCTCGGCGTTCCCGGTGAAAATGCGCCGAATGTCTTGACCGGCGCGGAATTCCTGCACAAGGTTAATAAAGGCGAGAAGGTCGATATAGGCAAGAAGGTTATCGTTGTCGGCGGCGGAAACAGCGCCATCGACGCCGCGAGAGTCGCGCTCAGGCTCGGCGCGGACGTAACCCTCTCCTACCGCCGGACCCGCACTGAAATGCCCGCAATCGAACACGAGATCCATTCCGCCGAGGAAGAAGGCGTCAAGTTCGAGTACCTTACCGCCCCAGTCGAAGTTGTCGTGAAGGACGGCAAGGCGACAGGCCTGAAGCTCCAGAGAATGGAGCTTGGCGAGCCGGACGCTTCCGGGAGGCGCAAGCCCGTCCCGGTGCCTGGTTCCGAGTTCGTGGTAGAGGCGACGTTCGTCTGCCCCTCCATCAGCCAGGAGCCTGAGTTCAACGGCCTTGAGAGCCTGAAAAACGAAAAGGGCTGGATATCAGCCGACGCGGGCGGCAAGACCCCGGCGGACGGCATTTTCGCGGGCGGCGACGTCACGAACCAGCTTGGCCTTGTAACGGAGGCCATAGGGCTGGGTAGGAAGGCCGCCGAGGCCATAGACGACTTCATCCAGAAGAAGGAGAAGCCGGCAGAGGCCCCGCTTACGGTCGTCAGGTATCAGAACATGTACCGCGACTTCTTCGTCAAGAAAGATCGCACCTCGACAAAGTATCTCCCGGCGTCCGAGGTGAAGACGAGCATGACGAAAGAGCCGATGATCGCCCTCTCGGATGCGGAGTTCAAGGAGGAAGTCTCCCGTTGCATGAGCTGCGGCCTGTGCTTCGACTGCGACAACTGCTGGATGTACTGCTCGGACGGCGCGGTGGAAAAGAAGGCGAAAGATACCGCGCGCGGCACGCATTACGAGTTTATCCTGGACAAATGCCAGGGTTGCAAGAAATGCGCGGAAGCTTGTCCCTGCGGCTACATAGACATGTTCTAAAATATTCGTTCCGTTACCCGGAGGGCCGCCCGTCGATGGGGCGGACCCTCCGGGCTGTTTTTTATCAGGAGATCTGAATGGAAGAAATCACGCTGAGAGAGATAATCGACTACGCCAGGATAAACGAGGAAAACGCGAAGAGGTTTTACTCGGAAGCCGCAGAGAAGGCCTCGGCGGAAAACGTCCGCGCATACCTGAAGCACCTGGCGAAGGAGGAGCAGAAACACATCGACCATTTAAACGAGCTGGAGAAAAAGGTCGATAAGAGCGGAAAAATACCGAAGTCGCACGGCGTGGCGAAACCTCTCGGATATGCCGATTATGTCGGCAAGGTGAGGCTGGACGAGACGGCGAGCTACCAGGACGTCCTCAAGGCGGCCATGGCCAAGGAGAAAGAGGCGTTCGAGTCTTACCGGAAATATGCCGCACTGTCCGACGACGAGAAGGCAAAGGCGTTGTTCCTTCTGCTGGCGGACGAAGAGAGCAGGCATCTCAGGGGTTTTGAGGATAAATACGACGATTTTATGAGAGAGATCGAAAACAATTAAGGGTGGGGCTGAATGTACGAAATCTTAAAGAAGACAGTTTGGTCTGCGCAGGAACCGAGGATAACGGAGTTCGTGCTTAATGCTCCGGAGATAGCCAGGGCACACAAGGCGGGGCAGTTCGTCATCATAATCCCGCGCGAATCTGGCGAGAGGATACCTCTCACGATTGCCGACAAGGACGCCAAGGCAGGCACTATAAACATCCTGTTCCAGGAAGTGGGGGCCTCCACGATGCTCCTCGGCTCGTTCAAGGAAGGCGACAAGCTTATGCATGTCGCGGGGCCGCTCGGCAAGCCGACGCATGTCGAAAAATTCGGCACGGTCGTCTGCGTAGGCGGCGGTGTCGGCATAGCGCCTGTACATCCGATTGCGAAGGCCATGAAAGACGCAGGAAACAAGGTCATATCCATCCTGGGCGCCAGGACGAAGGACCTTTTGATATACGAAGACCTGATGAGAAAGGCTTCGACCGAGGTGCGCATCACCACGGACGACGGCTCATATGTGAAGAAAGGTTTTGTGACGGACGAACTCAAGCAGATGATAGAGGTCGAGAAGATTACGGTAGACCTTGTCGTAGTAATCGGCCCGCCGATTATGATGAAGTTCGTCTGCAAGGTTACCGAGCCGCACAAGATAAAGACTTTCGCCAGCCTCAACACCATCATGGTGGACGGCACCGGGATGTGCGGCGCGTGCCGCGTGACCGTCGGCGGAAAGACAAAGTTCGTCTGCGTGGACGGCCCGGAGTTCGACGGACACGAGGTGGACTACGACGAAATGATGGCGCGCCAGAGGCAGTATCTGCCCGAGGAGAAGCAGGCGACTGACATCTGCAGGAAGAAACTCTGCCATTCGGCTTAAGCGATAAGGGGTAACGATGACTGAAGAGAAAAAAGAAGGACAGGCGGGTCAGGGAGGCGGCAAACCCAAGGTTCCCCGGCAGGGTATGCCGGAGCAGGACCCGCACGTAAGGGCCAGGAATTTCGACGAGGTGACGCTCGGCTATACGGAAGAGCAGGCGCTCCTGGAGGCGTCACGGTGTCTTCAGTGCAAAAAGCCTTTCTGTACGACGGGCTGCCCGGTCGGTATAGACATCAAGTCTTTTATCGGCCTGATTCAGAGCAAGGACTATCTCGCCGCGCTGGCAAAGATAAAGGAATCGAGCCTCCTTCCCGCCGTATGCGGGCGCGTATGCCCGCAGGAGATGCAGTGCGAGAAGGTCTGCATCCTGAGCAAGAAAGGCGATTCCGTCGCTATAGGACGGCTTGAGAGATTCGTTGCGGATTTCCAGGCGAAGCACGGCGGCGGCCAGATACCGAAGGCTGCGGCGCCCACTGGCAAAAAGATTGCCATAGTCGGCGCGGGGCCGTCCGGCCTGACAGCCGCGTTCGACCTCACCGTCATGGGCCACAAGGTAACGGTATTCGAGGCGCTTCACAAGGCAGGCGGCGTTCTCGTGTACGGCATACCGGAGTTCAGGCTCCCGAAGGCAATCGTCGAGCGCGAGGTGAAGGTCCTTGAGCAGATGGGCGTCGAGATAAAGCTGAACTATGTCATAGGCAAGATAAAGACTATCGACCAGCTCATGGAAGAGGACGGTTTCGACGCCGTGTATATCTGCAACGGCGCGGGGCTTCCGTGGTTCATGGGTATCCCCGGCGAGAACCTGAACGGCGTCTACTCCGCCAACGAGTTCCTCACGCGCTCGAACCTCATGAAGGCCTTCCAGTTCCCGGAATTCGATACGCCGATAAAGAGGTTCAAGAATGTCGCGGTAGTCGGCGGCGGAAACGTCGCCATGGACGCTGTCCGCACGGCCCTTCGCCTCGGCGCGGACAACGCCTACATCGTATACAGGCGCTCTCAGGACGAGCTTCCGGCCAGGCACGAAGAGGTCGAGCACGCGATGCACGAGGGCGTGAAATTCAAGCTCCTGACGGCACCTGTTAAGGTTCTCGGAAACGAGCAGGGCTGGGTCAAGGGCCTTGAGTGTATAGAAATGGAGCTTGGCGAGCCGGACGATTCCGGCAGGAGAAGGCCGGTTGCAAAGCCTGGTTCGGAATTTACGCTGGAAGTGGATGCGGTGGTTGTTTCCATCGGCACAAGCTCCAATCCCCTCCTGTTCCAGACGACTCCGGGCCTGGGCCAGACCAAGAAGGGATATATCGAGGTCGAGAACGAGCAGACCTGCCGGACGACCAAGAAAGGCGTCTTTGCGGGCGGCGATATCGTCACCGGATCGGCAACGGTCATCCTTGCGATGGGCGCGGGCAGGAGTGCCGCAAAGAACATAGACCAGTATTTAAAGACCGGCGAGTGGTGGAGCAAGTAGGCCGGGGGCAAGGGGGCGTAGTAGTGACGCCGCCGAGTGGCGCATGCGGAAAGCAGGCCGCGGCGCATGCTGACTACGAGGAGATAAGCGCCCAGGACGTGGGCATTTTTATAAACCGCGCAGGAATCAAGGGGGTTGATCATGGACATCAAGGCTGATCAGGTGCTTGACTGCTCTGGAATGGTATGCCCGGAGCCGATACTGAAGACCAACATGACCGTGAAGAAGATGGAGACCGGGAAGATACTTGAAATGATAGGCACCGACCTCGGCACAGTCAACGACATCGTCGCATGGGCCAAGAGGACGGGCAACGAGCTCCTCGGCACGGAAGACAAAGACGGCAAACAGCACTACTTCATCAAAAAGACCAAGTAGTTATCAGGAAATGCGAGGCCCCGGTTTCCCGGGGCTTCGGGCTTCGACAAAAGGGGCGGTGGAGGAACGGGGAAGATACTGGATAGAACGCTTAACGTGTGAAAAGACAAGGGGGCGGCAATGAAAATCAAAGACATTCTCGATACCAGCAGGGGCCTTATAACGGCAAATGTTGACCAGAAAGTCTCGGAAGCGCTCAAGACCCTCATTGTCAACAAGATAAGCTGTCTTCCCGTCATCGACGGCAACGGCGATCTCAAGGGCGTTATTTCGGAGAGAGACCTGCTCCGCGAGGTCTACGACAACCCGAACGGATATGAAAGCCGCAAGGTCAGCGACGTCATGTCCCATAATATCCTTATCGGGCTTATAGACGACGACCTCGACTACGTCATGAACATTATGACAAAGAACACAATCCGCCATCTGCCGGTCATGTCCGGGCAGAACCTCACCGGCATCATCTCAATAAGAGACGTCGTGCGCGGGCTTATGCACAAGGTAACGGCGGAGAACCGCTACCTCAAGGACTACATCGAAGGCAAGTTCGAAGGCTATCAATAAAAAAAATACTGAATGCCGCCGCCGAAATTACAAAAGCGGCGATGCGGTTTCGGATGATATGCGCAAGCCAGTTCATCCGGGAAAATAGCAACAAAGGAAGTTGGCAATGGCAGTAAAAACAGGCACTGTATATCTCGTAGGCGCAGGTCCCGGAGACCCGGAGCTTATAACCCTTAAAGGCGCGGCCATCCTTAAAAAGGCGCAGGTGGTGGTATATGACGCGCTCGTCCAGGAATCGCTCCTTTCGCTTGCGCCCAAGGAAGCAAAACTCCTTTACATGGGCAAGCGCGCCGGACGGATGTGCCCTTCCCAGGGAGAGATTAACCGCACGCTAATAGAGCAGGCGCAGGCTGGCAATACGGTCGTGAGGCTTAAAGGCGGAGACCCGTTCGTATTCGGACGCGGCGGCGAGGAAGTAATTGCGCTTGGCCATGCTGGAGTGCCCTGCGAGGTTGTCCCCGGCGTTACGTCCGGCGTGGCAGTTCCCGGTTCGCTCGGCATACCTGTAACGCACAGGGGCGTCTCCGGCAGCGTCGCGTTCGTCACGGGGCATCCCGGCAGCGGACTGGAAGACCCGGTGGACTGGGAGAAGCTGGCTGGCGCCGTAGGCACGATTGTTATTTACATGGGGCTCACCCGACTTCCGGAAATAGCGGAGCGCCTCGTATCCGCCGGACGCCCGGGAAGCACGCCCGCGGCTGTCATCAGCCATGGGACTTCACACGGGCAGAGGCAGGTCATCGCGCCGCTTTCCGAGCTTTTCTCGGCGGCCTGCGCGGCAGGGCTTGAAACCCCGGCGCTTATAGTCATAGGCGAAGTTGTGGGTTTGCGAAAAGAATTTAAAACGCTTCTGTCGGCATACATGCCGGCTGAAGAAAAGGCGAAAATCTGAAAATGTCGCACGAAACCGAACTTCAGCTCGACGAATATAAAAATAAGGTAAAAAGCCAGATGAAGGGCTTTCTCTTCTGGGAAAGGGACCTGCTCTTCAAGGGCATGACGCAGTCCGGCTACGAAATCGAGTTCGACGCCGAGGTACAGTGGGGCTGTATGCCGACGGAGTCCCTTATGCTCTCGCTCGCCGGGTGCATGGGGATAGACGTCTTAAGCTTCCTCAAGAAAATGAAGTGCCACATCGCAAAGTTCAAGGTGGACATCGACGCCGAAAGGAACGCAACCCCGCCCCAGTATTTCAGGGCTATAACGATGCACATACACGTGAGCGGAAGCGGGATTACCGAGCGGCGCATCGAACGCGCGGTCGCCCTCTCCCAGGACAAATACTGCTCCGTATATCACTCCCTCAGGAAGGACCTCAAGGTCAAAGTCGGCTGGACTATTACGGACGTGGAGCCTCCGCACGAGGTTAAATGAAGTTCTCCGGGATAAACCATGTCGCGTTCGCAACGGGCGATATGGATTCCACAGTGCAATACTGGCGCGACCTCCTCGGAATGAGGCTTGTTGCCGGGCACGGGGACAGCAGCCGCAGGCAGTATTTCTTTCAAATATCCAATACGGAATTTGTCTCGTTTTTCGAATGGCCGGGGGTAACGCGCGTGCCATTTAAACGGCATGGAGACCCGATAAAGGGTCCGTTTGTCTTCGACCACTTATCCATTGGAATGGCATCCGACGAAGACCTCTGGGATATGGCCGACAGGCTGATTTCCGCAGGTTTCTCGTGCTCCAACATGATGGACCACGGGTTTATCCATTCAATCTATACATACGACCCCAACGGAATTCCTCTGGAGTTTTCGGCTTTTGTCCCCGGTACTGACATTGTAAAACATCCCGTGCTTGCGGATTCGGCAAGAGGTGAGGCGGCTCTTCAGGGGACGGAGCCGGTAAATTTCTGGCCGTTGCCGGATTCGCCATTTTTGGACGACGAGAAGATTATCCTGCCGGGCGACGGCAGCGATATTTTCGGCCTCAAAAAATAATCCCCGCATAGCCCACGGCCATGCGGAACTCTTCCTCAGGCCGCACATCGAAACTCGACGTGTATTCCAGCAGAACACCCTTCCCGGCGCCGACGGATTTCGCGGCGGCGACAGTCGCGGCCATCGCGCCGGCCCCGCATGAGTTCCAGTCCGCCTCCGCCTCCGGAATTATTCTCTCGGCCTGCATGTCGAGCGCGGCCCCGATAATCTTCATGTCGTTTGACCGCATCCACACCCTCGCGTCTTCACCGTACCCGGCTGGGGCAAAACCGTAATCGTCCCCGTAATGCGTAAGGTCGGACGAGCCTATGACCGCAACGTCCATCCCGGCAATCAGTCTCCCTATCCTGCCGCCGAGCTTAACGGCTTCTTCGAGCGGCGGAGCCGCTATGGGCACAATCCGGGCATCGGGGAAGAGGTATTTTATCATCGGGAGCTGGACTTCGATAGAGTGCTCGCGGGCATGGGCGCGCGTGTCCGGGACAAGCAGATCCGGTATCTCCTCAAGGAACATTTCGGCAAGCGAGCGGTCGACTTCCGCCTCGCCAAGCGGAGTCTGCCAGGAGCCGTCGGGATAAACCGCGAAGGAATGCACGCCCGGAACATGCACGGCCCCGAACAGGACGAACGTCCTGGGAGAACGCCGGTGCCTGATTGAAAGGTATACCCTGGAAGCTGTCCGGCCAGAGTAATACCATCCCGCATGAGGGACAATCCCGCCTGAAATCACCTCTGGCAGGTCGGAGGAAGGCGTGAACTCGCGCTCGTATATTTCCATCTGCGCGCGGATGTCCCCGGAATAAAACGGCACTGCTACAGGAGCTCTCACAGGCATAGGCCGCCTCCAAATTTTTGTGCATTATACCATAAACATGTCGCCCGGACGCAAGTTTCTATAGCCCTCCCTCAACCCTCACCCATAGCCATTTCCCATCGCAGGGGCGATGGGGGAGGATTGCTAATACCAAGTCGAACTAAAAGAGCAAACCTCATCGATTGGTGAAGTTGATTGTCAATAGCAATTCCGAATTGTCGCCATAACCTGCTGAGTATTAAAATAAAAAATTATAAAATAGGCGTTTTTCACATGGAATCTAAAAGGGACTGAAAAACGCTTCTGCGGGCGGTTTTTGCATCAAAAAGGGCTGGGCGGTAAAGGTGTTTTTAGGGGGGCTGTGAGGCGCCTTTCCATGTTCCATTCCGGGCGGGAATATTTATTCTCCAGAAGGTCGCGGGCGAGCGCCTCTTCCTCCGGCGTCAGGGAGCCAGGCAGAAATTCTGCATTCAGGATATCAGAAAATCCATTTATAATCAATGACTTAAGCTCAGGAATATCAATACGGGGCAGATGCTCCCTGAGCGCCGTCATTTTCCGTGACAGGGCGTCGAGCGCCGCTTCCCTTCCTGATTCGTCCCCGAACTTCATAAGGGACAAAAGGGCATCGTAATCTTTATCGATAATGATGGAACCCTGCTGAAGAAAAGAGTTTTTCAGCCTTCTCTGGGCGCTGCCGATAAGCTTTTTCCCGCCCGCAAGCACTTCATGCCACGATGGCGACGAAAAGCATAATGGCCCGCCTAACCTGTTGTTATTGCTATTTTTTCTCACGGGAACAAGCTCCGCCTGAATCCCGGCCAGATTAAGTCCGCGAAGGAAACAGGCGCCGATTTTCTTATAGGAACCCATGAGGTCTGACGGGAAAAAATCGCTTGGAATACAACATGTTATGCTGTATGTGAGCTCGGAGTCGTGCAATACCGCGCGTCCGCCCGTGGGTCTTCTCACAAGCGGTACTCCCCTGGCCGAAATACCGTCCAGATCGAGGGCAAAAACCTTTTGAAATGAACCAATTGAGAGCGACGGGACATCCCAGGAATAGAACCTGAAAACCGGCTGCTCGCCGCACAGAAGCAGCAACGCCTCGTCCACCGCCATGTTCCATGCGGCGTCCCCCGGCCCCGAATCTATAAGCCTGAATCGCCCCTGCATATATCGGAAGATAGCATAAAAGCTCCGTTGACAAAAGGGATTTTTTATAATATTATTCCTAATTTTGAGGGACTGATACATGGTAATGAGCATGACGGGCTTCGGCAAGGGCGACGGCGGCGGTTTTGTCGTAGAGATGCGCTCTGTCAATCACAAGTTCCTCGACATTGCGCCGAGGCTTCCCAAGGCGCTTTCCCCGCTCGAGGCACGGCTTAAAAAAGCCATCGGAGAGCGGTTCTCGCGCGGCAGAATAGACGTATTCGTCACCTCCGGCGGCTCCGAAGAAGGCCCAAGGGCGCTTAAGCTCGATGTCCCGGCGGCGAAGCAATATATCGAGCTTTTATCGGAGCTTAAGTCCCGGTTCGGTCTGCCCGGAGAGGTTGACCTGAACATGGTCGGCTCGCTAAAAGATATAATTATGGTTCAGGAGGAAGCCGGAGATATTGATGCGCTCTGGACGGCGCTGGAGGCGCCGCTTAAGGAAGCCATGAACTCTCTGGAGAGGATGCGCGCCGAGGAGGGCGCCAACCTCGACGCGGATATACGCAGCCGCTCCGGGAACATATCTGCCGGTCTTGAGGAAGTTGCAGGGCGCGCCCCGGAGGTGGTAAAGGAATACCAGGCCAAGCTCAGGGAGCGCGTGGAAAAGCTTGCCAAGGGAATCGAGCTCGACGGGGAAAGGCTTGCGCAGGAAACGGCGCTGATGGCTGACAGGTGCGACATAACGGAGGAAATTGTCCGTGGCAGAAGCCACATTGCCCAGATGCATAAGATGCTCGACGACGGCGGCCCGGTAGGCAGAAAGCTGGACTTCCTGATACAGGAACTAAACCGGGAACTCAATACCATCGGGAGCAAGGCGTCCGATTTCGAGATTGCGAGGCGCGTGATTGAAATGAAGTCCGAGATGGAGAAGATCCGGGAACAGGTGCAGAATATTGAATAAGGGTCTTCTGTTTATAGTATCCGCGCCATCAGGGGCAGGCAAGACAACTCTTTGCAAAGAGCTTTCGGGCTTCCTTCCGGATATATCCCATGCAATTTCTCATACCACGAGGTCGCCCCGCCCGACCGAAAAGGAAGGCGAACACTATTATTTCGTCTCCGAGACGGAGTTCAAGAAACTTATCGAATGCGGCGGTTTTGTGGAGCACGCAACCGTGCACGGCCATCTGTACGGGACGTCTAAAAAGGAGCTTGAGCGCATATTCGGCCAGGGTAAGGATGTTATACTCGACATCGATACCCAGGGCGCGATGCAGATAAGAAACGCAGGCATAAGGGGCGTTTTCATATTCATATTGCCGCCTTCCATGGAGGAACTCGAAAGACGGCTTCGGGGCAGGGATTCCGACGACGAGGCCGAGATAGCGAGAAGGCTCAAAAGGGCGCTCGAGGAACTGGAAAGTTTCGACCAGTACGACTACGTAATCGTAAACGACAATCTTGGCAAGGCGTTAGACGCGTTGAAATCCGTGATAATTGCCGAGAGGTGCAGGCTTGTCAACACGGACACCGGCGCCGTGAAGAAAAGTTTCCGGCTTGCCTGAAAACAAATAAACGGAGGGGGACGAATTGGAAATTATCAAACTGCCGATAGAATACAGGAACGAACTTTTCGACAGTCGGTTCAGGCTGGTGCTTGTCACGGCGCAGAGGGCGAGACAGATTACCGAAGGCTCACCCGTGCTGGTGAAGAAGAGATACGTCAAGAACATCAGCCTTGCGCTGGACGAGGGCATAGAAGGCCAGTTGAAATACCTTACCGGCGAAGACGCAAAACGCGCCAGGGCATATGAATACCGTATGCGCCGGGAGAGGATGGCCAGGGAGAGCATGGAGGAGGCCGCCGCCGTATCGCTTGAGAAGATGGAAGAGATAAAGGAGGCATACAAGGCGGAGACCGCGGCCGTGTCCGGGAAGGAGCCGGAAGAAGGTCTTGACGAAGAGGTTATCCCGGAAGACGAAGAGTCCCCGGAAGAGGATTTCGAGGAATAATTATACATGGGCCTGCCGCTCGACGGTAAAGAGATTATTCTTGGTGTTACCGGCGGCATAGCCGCATACAAGTCCTG
>DAHWTK010000003.1:0-22204 GCA_027328825.1 Nitrospirota bacterium | reverse complement strand
TTATACATGGGCCTGCCGCTCGACGGTAAAGAGATTATTCTTGGTGTTACCGGCGGCATAGCCGCATACAAGTCCTGTGAGCTTGTCAGGGGCCTGCGCGAAAACGGCGCGTCCGTCAGTGTCGTCATGACGCAGGAGGCTGCAAAATTCGTCTCGCCGCTTACGTTCTCCGCGCTGTCCGCGAGGGAAACGAAAACAGAGCTTTTCGAGCCTCGAGGCATACCGCACATCGACATGACCGCCAGGGCGGACGCATTTATCGTTGCCCCGGCTACGGCGAACATTATCGGCAAGGCCGCTAACGGCATCGCGGACGATTTGCTCTCCACTATGCTTATGGCCGCCAGGTGTCCGGTTCTCTTTGCACCGGCGATGAACTGCCGGATGTTCGACAGCCCGGCCCTGCGGGAAAATCTGAAAACACTGAGAGAGAGAGGTGTTTTTTTCGTAGGGCCCGAGGAAGGCCCGATGGCCTGCAACGAGTTCGGCTGGGGCAGGATGAGCGAGCCTGCGGATATTCTGCGGGCGGCAATTTCACTGTTCCCAGAGAAGACGCTTTCGGGCGTAAGGGTGCTCGTTAGCGCGGGGCCGACGTATGAAGACCTCGACCCGGTGAGGTTTATAGGGAACCGCTCGACGGGCAGGATGGGCTTTGCCGTTGCAAAAGAGGCTATGCAGCGGGGCGCCGACGTTACGTTGATTTACGGACCTACGGCGCTCGTGCCGCCTCCAGGCGTAAGGGCCATAGCCGCCCGTTCGGCAGCCGAGATGTCGAAGGCCGCCCTTGAAGCCTTCGGCGGTGCGGACATGGCGGTCATGGCCGCCGCGGTCTCGGACTTTGCCCCGGCGGAGTATTCCGCCTCGAAGATAAAAAAAGAGGGGCGGCAAAATTATTCGTTGAAGCTGATTAAAACTCCTGATATATTAAGTGCCTTTGGAAAAAAAAAGAAAACGGGGCAGGTGGTAGTCGGTTTCGCCGCCGAGACGGAAGACGCCGGGCCTAACGCGCTAAAAAAGCTCAAGGAAAAGAACGCCGATATTATCGCGGCGAATATTATCGGAAAAGACACGGGCTTCGCGGGCCTGACCAACAGGCTTTACATATATGATAAAAAAGGGCTTGTAAAAGATACCGGGCTTGTCTCGAAAGACGAGGCCGCGCGCCAGCTTCTGGACATAGCCGCCGGACTGCCGCAGTTGAAGGAAATCAAATCGAAAGGGAGATCAGTCAAATGAGCAGAATTAATTACCTCTTCACCTCGGAGTCCGTAACCGAAGGGCATCCGGACAAGATAGCCGACCAGATATCCGACGCCATCCTCGACGCCATAATAAAGGACGACCCGGACGCGAGGGTGGCTTGCGAGACGCTGGTTACGACGGGCATGGCCGTAGTTGCCGGCGAGATATCGACCAGCACTTACGCCCATATCCCGGACATCGTCCGGGGCACTATAAAGGACATCGGCTACACGCGCGCCAAGTACGGGTTCGACTACGAGACCTGCGCCGTCCTCACGTCCATAGACAGGCAATCTGCGGATATCGCCATGGGCGTCGATGTCGGAGGCGCGGGAGACCAGGGGCTTATGTTCGGTTTCGCCTGCAACGAAACGCCGGAGCTTATGCCGCTCCCGATAATGCTTGCCCACAAGCTCACGAGGAAGCTGTCGGAGGTTCGCAAAAACGACGTCCTTCCATACCTCCGGCCAGACGGTAAATCCCAGGTTACGGTGGAATACCGGGACAGGAAGCCGTACAAGGTAAATACAGTGGTAATATCCACCCAGCACAGCCCGGACATTACCCTTAAGGAACTGCGCGAGGACATCGTAGAGAAGGTAATAAAACCGGTTATCCCGAAAGAGCTTCTCGACCAGGAAGATATAATCTATCATATAAACCCGACGGGCAGGTTCGTCATAGGCGGCCCGCAGGGCGACACCGGCCTTACAGGCAGGAAGATAATCGTGGACAGCTACGGCGGAGTCGGGAGCCACGGCGGAGGCGCGTTTTCCGGGAAAGACCCGTCGAAGGTTGACCGTTCCGCGTCGTACATGGCGCGCTACATAGCCAAGAACCTTGTGGCCTCCGGGATATGCGAGCGCTGCGAGGTTCAGCTCGCATACGCCATCGGCGTGGCGGAGCCGGTGTCGATTCTCGTGGACACTTATAAAACCGGGAAAATTTCACAGGAGCAGATTGTCAAGCTCGTAAGAGACCATTTCGACATGACTCCGGCCGGGATAATAAAGACGCTCGACTTAAGGAGGCCCATATTCAAGCTGACTGCTGCATACGGGCACTTCGGCAGGACGGAGCCGAGCTTCACATGGGAGAGAACGGACGCGGCAAAATCTCTTAAGAAGGAGGCTGGTCTATAATGGAATTCGACGTCAAAGACATTGGACTTGCGGACAAGGGAAAGCTCCGGATAGAATGGGCAAACCAGAACATGCCGGTTCTGAACCTTATACTTAAGAGGTTTGCCAAGGAGAAGCCTCTCGCAGGCGTGCGGCTCGGGCTTTGCCTCCATGTAACGACGGAGACCGCGAGCCTCTGCAAAACCCTGAAGGCCGCAGGCGCTGAGGTCTCGCTCTGCGCGAGCAACCCGCTCTCTACCCAGGACGACGTCGCGGCTTCCCTTGTGAAGCATGACAAAATCCCGGTTTATGCCATAAAGGGCGAGGACAACGAAACGTATTACAAGCATATCAATGCGGTCCTCGACGCCAGGCCGATGATGACGATGGACGACGGCGCCGACCTTGTCTCCACAATCCATTCCGAGCGCACCGACCTCATAAAAAACATAATCGGCGGCACCGAGGAAACCACTACGGGCGTTATACGCCTGAGGAGTATGGCGGAGAAGAAAGTCCTGAAATTCCCGGTCGTAGCTGTGAACGACGCAGACACGAAGCACTTCTTTGACAACCGCTACGGCACCGGGCAGAGCACTATGGACGGCATAATACGCGCGACGAACAGACTTGTCGCCGGGACTTATTTCGTCGTGGCCGGTTACGGCTGGTGCGGGCGCGGGCTTGCCATGCGGGCGCAGGGTATGGGCGCGAAGATTATAGTTACGGAGATTGACCCTCTGAAGGCCCTCGAAGCCGTTATGGACGGCTACCAGGTCATGCCCATGGCGGAGGCCGCAATGGTCGGCGATTTCTTCTGCACGGTAACGGGAGACATAAACGTAATCCGGGCCGAACATTTCAAGGTTATGAAAGACGGCGCGATAGTGGCAAATTCCGGGCACTTCAATGTCGAGCTCGACCTGCCCGCCCTGGAAGAGATGTCAAAGAAAAAGAGAATGATACGCGAGTTTGTCGAGGAATATACCTTGCCGAGCGGCAGGAGGATAAACGTCCTGGGCGAGGGGAGGCTCGTGAATCTCGCGGCGGCGGAAGGCCATCCTTCTAGCGTCATGGACATGAGCTTTGCCAACCAGGCGCTCTCTGCGGAGTTCATGGTAAAGAATGGGAAGGCCCTGAAGAAAACGGTCTATACCGTGCCGAAAGAAATAGACGCCGAGATTGCCAGGTTGAAGCTTGCGGCTATGGGTATAAAGATAGACAAACTCACGAAGGAACAGGAAGAATATCTCGCGTCTTGGGAGATGGGCACGTAGAATAGCAAATCATAGTTATAAACATAAGGCGCCGCAGGGCGCCTTTTTTGTTTTTGAACGGTTTTTTCCTTAAAACTATTTAATTTATCGTTAATAAGTTTTTAATATTCATGTGCTATATTATTACCAGAAATAATACGGAAGATGGAGGCGGTCATGGAAAAGGACATAGGTTGCGGCAGGAATTACGTGGCTTGTGCGATATTCCTCTACCTGCTCGTAAGCATGTACAGGGTATGGGCCGGAGTTCTTTTCTGAAGAGTCAGAGGTTCAGCCTGCGCATCTTCTCTATCAGAGTAGTACGTTTTAAATTCAATAACTCGGCGGCTTTTGATTTTACGCCGCCGGATTTCTTCAGGGCCATACGAATCATCGTCGCCTCAAAACCCTCAAGCTCTCTCTCCAGATCCGTTCCCTTGTCGGGTATCTGCGGGACGTTATAAAACTCCTGCCCCGAAACCCCGAGTATCGACTGCGGCAAGGCACTTTCCATAATGTATTCCCCGTCTGTAAGGGTTACCGCGCGTTCGACGACGTTTTCGAGTTCCCTGATGTTCCCGGGCCAATCGTACGCCACGAGGTAATCCATGACGCCGCCCGCAAGCCCTTTTATTTTTTTATTGAGCTTGTCGTTGTATTTTTTAATGAAATGAGCAGCGAGCAGTGGTATGTCCTCCGCCCGGTCCTTAAGGGACGGCAGGTGTATCGGAATGACGTTCAGGCGGTAGTAAAGGTCGTCTCTGAACAGGCCCTTTTTGACGGCTTTTTCGAGGTCGGTATTGGTGGCCGAGATTATCCGCACGTCAACCTTAAGAGGTTTTGCTCCGCCGACCCGCTCGATCTCCTTTTCCTGGAGCGCCCGGAGCAGTTTGCCCTGGAGGGCCATTGACATCGAGCCTATTTCGTCGAGGAACATTGTCCCGGTATTGGCCTGCTCGAATTTGCCGGACTTATTGGCGACCGCACCCGTGAAAGAGCCTTTCACATGACCGAAAAGCTCCGATTCCAGCAACTCGCTCGGTATGGCGGCGCAGTTTATGGCGATGAACGGTTTTTCTTTTCGCAGACCGTTATAATGGAGGGCCTTGGCGACAAGTTCCTTTCCGGTGCCGGAATCTCCGGTTATGAGTACGGTGCTGTCGGAATTGACTACTCTCGCCATCACGGAGAATATCTCCTGCATTGTCTTGCTGGTCCCGATGATGTTCTCGAAGGTATATTTGCCTTTGAGCTCCTGCTTCAGCAGGAGGTTTTCCAGGAGGAGGTTCCTTTTGTCGGCGGCCTGCTGGATGATTATCTTCACCTCGTCGAGCTTTATGGGTTTTGTGACATAGTCGAAGGCGCCGTCCTTCATGGCGGCGATGGCCGTTTCGACAGAGGCATGACCGGTAATCATAATCACCATTATATCCGGATGGCGCTCCCTGGCGAAATGTAGCAGGTCCATTCCGGATACGCCCGGCATTATCATGTCGGTTATTATGAGGTCTACGGACTCTTTTTCGAGTATTTTCATGCCCTCGGAGCCGCTTGTGGCGGGTATTATGTTATACCCCTCACGTCCAAGCGCTATCGAAAGGGCCTCTCGGGTGTTCTGTTCGTCGTCTACCAGAAGGATAGTTTCGCGCATGGATGACCTCAAGAAAAACGTTCAATATTAAGAATTTACCATCCTGACCGGCTTTAATCAAGGAAAAACTTTTTCTTGACTTTGAAGCCGCCTCTGGTAGAATAGGAAAGCTTAGGAAATTATTGAGGAATTGCATTTATGGCCACTCCCGGCGACATAGAGGGGAGCTTATCCCCGGAGATAGAACGCCTGTCGGCACAGGTTGCAAAAGACCCTGGTTCCAGGGCCTTCCTCCAGCTTGCGGAACTGTATCTCAAGGCCGGCATGGCCTCGGATGCCGTCACCACTCTGGAGAACGGCCTTAAGGCTACCCCCCACTACATGAGCGCCAGGGTTTTGCTCGGCAAGGCATATTTCGAGAACGGGGAGGCGGATAAGGCCAGGGAACAGTTCGAGGCGGTAGTAAAGGTAAATCCGGATAACCTTGTCGCGCAGAGGAAACTGGGCGAGATTTACCTGGGAATGGGAATGAATGCCGAGGCGGCCCGTTCTTTCAAAATTATAACGCTTTTAAATCCCAGGGATGAAGAAGCAGTCGCCCTTTTGAAGGAGGCGGAGTCTCCGCAGACCGTAAAACACGACGCGCCTGCTCCTGAACAGGAGAACAGCCCTGAGCCGCAGGCCGTCCCGATGTTCGACATTTCCGAAACGGATGCCGCCGGGGAAGAGCCGGAGACGGGAAGCGATGTCCCTCTGCCGATGGATCAGTTTGCGGCGGGGCACAACATTCCTGAGCCGGTGCCGGAATTCCCGAAGATAACAATCGACGCGGAAGAACCTGCGGTACTTGTGCCTGAACCGGAGGCGCTGCCGGAGGAAATCGAAGCCGCGCCGGAGCCGGAATCCCTGCCCGCGGCGGGCGGAAAAGATGAAATAGAAGGCCCGGTGAAGGGATATGAGATTGAAAACTCGGCCCAGGAGGAAGCGCAGGATATTTTCGCGGCATACAAGGACGGGGCGGCAGATGATGAGCAGAATGGAGAGCCGGTTTACGAGATAACTGAAGACATATCGTCCCTGGAAATAGACGGAGTTACCTTTGAGGCGCCTGAAGGGCAGGCAATTCCGCAGCCGTTCCCGGAAAACGCCGGGACTGAGGCTTTCGAGACCGAGACGCTGGCCGAACTTTACATTACACAGGGATTCTACGACAGGGCGATAAATATTTACAAGACCCTGCTTATCGAATCCCCTTCCGACATGAAGCTCCGGCAGAAGCTCGAAGACCTCTACCTCCTCGCCAATATCGGGAAGAAAAAAAAAGAACCGGCCCTGAAGGCGGATGTTGCTGAAGAACCGGCGGTCTCGCAGGAAGAGCCTTCTGAATCGCCGGAATCGGACGCCATGAATTCCTGGGAGTTTTACGGCGAAAAAGGGAAGAAAATGGGCGGGATAATGGAGCCGCCGCAAACGGTGGCGGAACCTAAAAACCTGGAAGCGGTGGATAGGCTGGAAAAATTCCTTGATAAAATCAGGAGAAAGGCCGGACAATGAGCTTCTCGGAAGTCCTTAAAGAACTGTCGGAAGGCGTGCCGGGTTCGAGAGGCGCGGCGGTTGTCGGTATGGACGGGATAATCGTGGAGGAAGTGGCCGCCGAGCCCGGCGTGGACCTCCAGTCCGTCGGGGCGGAATACGGGAACCTCCTTAAAGGCGCGCAGGCCGCATCGCACTCTCTCCAGATAGGAAATACGGAGGAGATAACCATATCCGCCGAGAGGGCGTGGCTTGTCATGCGCAGGATTAACGAAGACTATTTCATAGCCCTGCTGCTCTCTCCCGAATCCAACATGGGCAAGGGCCGCTTCCTGCTCAGGCTCGCCGCGGGCAAGCTGACAAAGGAGTTCTGAAAGACTACATGAAAAAAATGCTTGTAATTCACGGCCCGAACTTAAACCTCCTGGGCCAGAGGGAGCCGGAGACGTACGGACGCGTCACATTCGACGAACTTAACGCCCTGCTCAGGAAATCCGCTTCAAAGGCGGACGTCGAACTGGAAATATTTCAGTCCAACCATGAAGGGGATATAGTCGATACCATCCAGGACGCGTACGGAAAATTCGAGGCGATAATAATAAACCCGGGGGCCTATACGCACACCAGCGTCGCCATCCGGGACGCTATCGCCGCGGTGGGCGTCCCGACTGTCGAAGTCCACATATCGAACATCTACAACCGCGAGAAATTCAGGCATAGGTCCTATATATCCGGGGTAGCGGCCGGAGTAATATCCGGCTTCGGGATAAACAGTTACCTGCTCGGTATCCGCGCCGCCCTGAGCATAATAAAGACCGGCAGGCACATCGATGACTGACAGGATAGATAAGAGGCTGGACGGTCTTAGAAGACAGTTCCTCTCCGAAGGCGCTGACGCGTTTCTTGTAACGAACCTTACAAACGTCTCATACCTCACCGGCTTCACCGGCTCGTCGGGCTATGCCGTTGTGACGGACAAAAATGCCGTGTTCATTACCGATTCGAGGTATCAGACACAGAGCAAAGACGAAGTAAAAGGCTATGACATAGTCATCCAGAAAGGGCGCATCTCCGAAGAATTCGGCAGACTGCTCAAAGACATCGGGGCGCACAGAATCGCCTTTGAATCGAGGAACGTGTCGTTCGATTTCCACGGAGCGCTTTTCAAGGAAATGCCCGGCGTGGAATTTCTGCCCGTAAAGGACGCGGTGGAGAAGCTCCGGGCCGTAAAGGACGAGGATGAGATAAACAGGATTTCCGAGGCCGTCAGGCGGGCCGAGGGAGGTTTCAGGGAAAATATCTCGAGGATTGCCCCGGGCATGGTCGAAAGTGAGACCGCGCTTGGGCTTGAATTCAATATCCGAGGCCTTGGGGCGAGGAAAGTCCCGTTCGACATTATCGTCGCTTCCGGGGAGCGGGCCGCGCTTCCGCACGGTATAGCCTCCGGCAAAGAGATGAGAGAAGGGGAGACCCTTATAATAGATTTCGGCGGCGAGGCATTCGGCTACCAGTCCGACCTGACCAGGAGCGGTGTCCTGGGCGAGCCTGACAGAAAGCAGTCCGAGATATACGAGATAGTCCTGGAAGCCCAGAGGCGGGCGATAGAGAAGGTAAAGGCCGGGGTATCCTGCCGGGAAGTGGACGAGGCGGCGAGGGGCTACATCGCCTCAAAAGGCTTCGGAGACTATTTCGGGCATGGCCTTGGACACGGAGTCGGCCTTGAAGTGCATGAGGCCCCGGCGGTATCCTATCTTAGCGAAGATATTCTGCAAGAGGGGATGGTGATAACGATAGAGCCGGGGATCTACATACCCGGATGGGGCGGTTTCAGGATAGAGGACATGGTGCTGGTGACGGCGGAAGGCTGCGATGTCATGACGTCGCTTCCCAGGGGTATAGATTTTAAATAATGCCGGTCTGCCGGAGCGTTTCCGGCCATATCGTAAATGAGGCCGGTCTGCCGGTCTGACAGGAGGTATTTTATAGTGATTTCTACCGCGGAGTTTCGTAACGGCACGAAGATAGAGATAGACGGCGAGCCGTTCGTTATAGTAGAGTTCCAGCATGTAAAGCCGGGCAAGGGCGGCGCGTTCGTCCGGACGAAGCTAAAAAGCCTCAGGACCGGCAATGTCATCGACCGCACGTACCGCTCTGGCGAGAAAGTGGAGACGCCGAACCTCGAAGAGCGGACTATGCAGTATCTGTATAATACCGGCGAGGAATATTTCTTCATGGACTCCGAGAGCTACGAGCAGTTCTCGCTGACCGCCGACCACATCGGCGACGGGGCGAAATGGCTCAAGGAAAACATGATGGCGCAGGTCCTGTATCACAACGGGGAGCCGATAAACGTGGAAGTTCCGATGTTTGTCGAGCTTAAGGTCGTAAAGGCCGATCCCGGCGTGAAGGGTGACACGGCCTCCGGAGGGACGAAACCCGCGACGCTTGAGACCGGTGCGGTGGTAAAAGTCCCTCTGTATCTCGAAGAGGGCGAGGTCATAAAAATCGATACCAGGACCGGCGAATATCTTGAGAGGGTCAAGTAGTCTGCCCAAAAACGGAGCGGATAATAAATGAACCTTAAAGAAATAAAAGATCTTATAGAAGTTCTTAAAGACTCGGACATTACCGAGATAGAGCTGGAAAAGGCCGGGACGAGAATAAGGCTTAAAAAAGGCCTTGGGGGCCATGAAAAAGTCCATCTGCCCCCGGCGAATGAGGAGCGCGTCGTTCAGGCTGCGCCGCAGATTGCCGCGCCCGCGCCGGAGCCTGCGGCGGAGGCTGGCAAAAACCTCTTCACGGTAGCCTCGCCTATTGTAGGGACTTTTTACCGTTCGCCGTCTCCGGACGCGGCGGTTTATGTTGAGGTTGGCGACGTGGTCAAGAAGGGGCAGATACTCTGCATCATCGAGGCCATGAAGCTTATGAACGAAATTGAGGCCGAAGTAAGCGGAAAGATAGCGGCCATCCTCGTGGAGAATGCACAGCCGGTCGAGTACGGCGAGCCGCTTTTCCATATCGAGCCTGTCTGAACCTGCCAAAGTCTGAGGTAAAGCTTGTTCAAAAAAATACTGATTGCCAACCGGGGCGAGATTGCCCTTCGCATAATCCGCGCCTGCAAGGAGATGGGTATAAAAACGGTCACTGTGCACTCCACGGTGGACGCCGAATCCCTGCACGTCCGCTTCGCGGACGAGTCCATATGCATCGGCCCGGCTGACTCAGCCGGGAGCTACAGGAACATCCCGGCCATACTCTCCGCCGCCGAGATTACGGACTCCGAGGCCATTCACCCCGGATACGGGTTCCTGGCCGAGAACGCGAATTTCGCCGAAATGTGCGAGACCGCCGGGATAAAGTTCATAGGCCCGACTCCTGAAAATATCCGGCTTATGGGGGACAAGGCGAAGGCCAAGGAGACAATGTCCAAATCCGGCATACCGGTAATTCCCGGAAGCAAGGGGACGGTCGGTAGCGAGGACGAAATACTCGCCATAGCATCCAGGATAGGCTACCCGGTAATAATCAAGGCCTCCGCGGGCGGCGGAGGGCGCGGTATGCGCGTGGTACATTCCGCCGGAAGCCTCATAAACTCCTTCCTGATGGCGCAGGCCGAGGCGATGTCATCGTTTGGGAACCCTGAGGTATACATCGAGAAGTTCGTGATTGAGCCAAGGCACGTCGAGGTGCAGATACTCGCGGACGAAAAGGGCAATATAATTCATCTCGGAGAGAGAGATTGCTCCGTGCAGAGGCGGCACCAGAAGCTTATAGAGGAGTCTCCGTCTCCGGCGCTCACGCCCAAGATGCGAAAGAAGATGGGCGAAGCGGCCATTGCCGCGGCCAAGTCTGTAAAATACAGAAATGCAGGCACTGTGGAGTTCATAGTCTCCGGCGATAAGTTCTATTTTATGGAGATGAACACCCGCATACAGGTGGAGCACCCTGTCACGGAGATGGTAACGGGTATCGACCTCATAAAAGAGCAGATAAAGGCGGCGGCGGGGCTTACGCTCAAATACAAGCAGGACGACATCGAGATAAACGGTCACAGCTTCGAGTGCAGGATAAACGCGGAAGACCCGCAGAAGTTCACCCCGTGCCCCGGCAAGATAACAACATACAACGCCCCCGGAGGCCCGGGCGTGCGCGTCGATACGGCGGTTTATTCCAACTATACCGTCCCGCCGAACTACGACTCCATGATTGCGAAACTCATCGTGCACGGGAAAGACAGGGAAGAGGCTATGGCGAGGATGTCGCGTGCCCTCGAAGAATTTATAATTGAAGGCATAAAGACGACCGTTCCGCTCCACAGGCGCATATTTCTGGACCCCGTATTCCGCTCCGGCAAGTTCAGCACCGCGTTCCTCGAAATATTCAACAAGCCATGAACGGCCAGTCCGCGAGGTCCGCGGAAATAATCCGGGGCCTGTATGTCATAACGGAAGCGCCGGGGATGCGCGGGGCGAGGGGGCATGAGGAGATTGTCCGCGAGGCTCTTGCCGGAGGTGCAAAATTAATACAGTTTCGGGACAAGTCGCTTCCAGTGGACGAGTTCCGCGACATCGCCTTCAGGCTCAGGGATATTACGAGAGGTCTCGCGGTGTTTATCGTAAACGACGACCTCGAAACCGCGCTTGCCTGCGAAGCGGACGGGGTTCACCTGGGCCAGGACGACATGCCGCTCCCGAAAGTGCGTGAGATTGTCAAAGACAGGCTCATAATTGGCATATCTACGCACTCGCTCGAAGAAGCGCTTGCCGCCCAGGCGGGCGGGGCGGATTATATTGGTTTCGGCCCGATATTCAATACCGCCACGAAAGACGCCGGGGAGGCGAAGGGTCCGGACGCAATACGTCGCATCAGGGATAAAATAAAAATTCCGGTTGTCGCCATAGGCGGCATAAATCTACAAAACGCGCATGAGGCGATAGGCGCCGGTGCGGACGCCGTAGCGGTAATATCCGCAATCTCCAGGGCGGATGACGCGGCGGGCGCGGCGAGAAGTTTCGTGGAGCTATTTAACGGGAGGTTCTGATGCGCTGGGGTTCAATATTTATCGCGTGTGTTGCGGCGGCGTTTCTTGTGGTGTCCGGCTGTTCGAAAGGCGGCGGGAACGTCATAAAAATCGGTGTCGCCGGGCCGATGACAGGAGACCAGAGCCGCTATGGTGTGGACTTCAAAAACGGCGTCGGCATGGCGGTGGACGAATGGGCGGCCAAGGGCGGCGTGATGGGGAAGAAGGTTAAAGTCATCATAGAAGACGACCAGCACGACCCCAAGCAGGCCGTATCCGTAGCAGACAAGCTCTCAAACGAAGGCATAGCCGGCGTTATCGGGCATTTCAATTCGTCGTGCTCGATTCCGGCATCGAAGATTTACATGGACGGAAACATACTCATGATAAGCCCGTCCACGACGGAACCGCAGTTTACAGACCAGGGATACTGGAATACCTTCCGGGTATGCGGCAGGGATGATCAGCAGGGCAAGGTCGCGGCGGATTTTGTAACCGGCGTGCTTAAAAAGACGCAGATAGCCGTAATAAACGACAGGACGACGTACGGCCAGGGCATAACCGACGAGTTCAAGAAGAACCTCCCTCAGCAGGCGAAGGTGGTCTACGACGGCAGCATCATCCAGGGCGACAAGGACTTCAAAAGCGTCCTGGCCAGCGTCAAGAGCGCAAACCCGGAGGTCGTATACTTCGGCGGAATGTATCCGGAGGCGGGTCTCCTCGTAAAACAGGCGAGAGAGATAGGTCTTGACGCCATATTCGTCGGCGGAGACGGCGCAATGGATCAGAAGCTCATCGACATCGCCGGAGACGACGCGAACGGCTTCTACATAACCTTTACTCCCGATCCCTCCAGCATACCGAGCGCCAAAAGCTTCCTCGCCGGTTACAAGGCGAAATACGGCGTGCCCGGCCCATATTCCATTTACGCGTATGTCGCGGCGGACATCATGCTTCAGGCCATAAACGACACGAAGTCCACGGACGGGAAAGTCCTTGCGGCCTATCTCCACAAGAACAGTTTCGACACGCCGCTCGGAAAGATACAATTCAGCAAAAACGGCGACAACGAAAACGCGCGATACGTGATGTGGGAAGTGGAAGGCGGCAAGTTCGTTCAGGTGACAAGGTGAAAGAGATATCCGTCCGCACGAAGAGGCGCGTGGAGATGGTGAACATAACGGACGAGGTGCGCCGCGCGGTTGGTGAGAGCGGGGTCATGGACGGGATATGCCATGTCTTTATGCCGCATACCACCGCGGCGGTTACCATAAACGAAAACGCAGACCCGGACGTCGTCCGGGACATCGAAACGCATATGTCGAGGCTTGTCCCTGAGGACGGCGGTTTCCGGCACTCGGAAGGCAATTCGGATGGACACATAAAATCCAGCCTCTTCGGCTGTTCCGAGACCGTGTTCGTAGAGGGCGGGAAACTCGTTCTCGGCACGTGGCAAGGGATATATTTCTGCGAGTTCGACGGCCCGCGGAGCAGGAAAGTTTTTGTGAAAGTTTCATAAGCCGCAGATTGTCATTCAGCTTTTACGTATGTCATTTTGAGCTAAGCGAAGAATCTGCTTAAGTAGCTGCCCCATTTATGGGGCATGTTTAAAACCGCCTGATAAATCAGGCAGCTACAATAGGCACAAATGCCGGTTCTGCTGTACGATTTACTCTGAGGTATTCCATGCACCAATGCAATAGCGAGAAAAACAAATCGAAATGCACATGCACATATGAGCCCTGCCCGCGCAAGGGCATGTGCTGTGAGTGCGTTTCTTACCACAGGAAATCCGGGGAGCTTCCGGGCTGCTTCTTCAGCCCGGAGGACGAGAAATCGTACGACCGCTCCTATGAGCGGTTCGTCAAGTCCCTTACGAGGAAATAGATGGGGGATGACGCCGCTTCTGAAAGAATAAAAGACCTCGAACGCGAGGTATTGGAGCTCAGGGGTGAAGTGGCAAGGCTCAAGGCGGCCCGTGGCGGGACGGTGGAACAGATGCTGGCGCGCAGGGGTCTTGCGATATACAGGAAGGAGCGGGACGGAGACGTCCTGAAGCCAGGCAAAGGTTTCCGGGAAGAGTTTTACTCCCTCATGGGAAAATATTCGTTCAGGCTTTTCCTGAGGGACGCGATAAAACACCAGGAAGCATTCACGCCTGAGGGCCTCTCCAAATTTATAGGAGACGGCGCGGCGAGGGAGTTCGGGGCCTTTCTGCTCAGGGCCGGGCTTGCGGGGGAAACGAAAGACGGGGGGCTTTCCCTTTCGCGAGGGCCGATAAAAAGCTTCGGCCCGACGCTTGAGTGGTATCTGGCGGAGGCCGTCAGGCGCGAGCTTTATGCAAGCGTGGCATGGGGAGTGAGCTTCAGGAGCGTGGGCCGGTCTGCCGTAAATAGTTCCGCCAACGGGACTGGAGGAGATTACGACCTGCTTGCCGCGCTTGAGGGGCGTCTTCTTTACGCGGAGGTGAAATCCTCCCCGCCCAAGCAGATATACGAAACGGAAATAGCGTCGTTCATAGACAGAGTCCTGAGCCTTTCCCCGCACCTGTCGCTTTTCATCGTGGATACGGAGCTTCGCATGAAGGATAAGATAGTGTTCATGTTCGAGCAGGTTCTTCCGAAGACGCCGTTCGCCGGGACGCCGGTAACAAGATGGAAGAACGAGCTTTTCCGCGCGGGCGAGAGGATATTTATCGTGAACGGCAAGGGCGGACTTGTCCGGAACATAAAGGAAGTCGTATCGGCGTTCCTTAAGGAGACGGCATGGCAAGCGGCGTAAAACCCTCCTGCGTGATATGCGCATGGAGGCAGACGTGTAAGAAACAGTTCAGCATGGCGGACCCTTCACATTGCCCGGAGTTCTCGCGGGACATAAGCGTTAAGGACTACCCCGGCAAAAAGGGAATCAAGCTGCTAATCCAGGGGGCGCCCGGTTCCGGGAAAACGACGCTTGTCGAGCGGTTGATTACGAGGCTTCAGGACATGAGGCTGGGCGGGTTTCTTACCCGCGAGATAAAAGAGCACGGCGAGAGGAAGGGTTTCAAAATAGTAACGCTCGACAAACGCGAAGGGATACTCGCGCACGAAAAAATCCCCGGCAATCAGAAAGTCGGAAAGTATACCGTAAAGATGGAAGACCTCGAAAATATCGGCGTGAAGTCCGTCGAACATGCGCTCGCACATGACGACGCCGTGGTAATTGACGAGATAGGGAAGATGGAGCTTATGAGCGTCCATTTCAGGGATATTGCCATGGTAGCGCTGGAGGGGGGAAAGCCGCTCATTGCCACCGTCCCGGCTGAAGGCCCGGCTTTTGTCGAGGAAATAAAGGCGCGGCAAGACGTGCATCTCCTTACGATAACCGCGGCAAACCGAGACGAGATCCTGGAAGAGGCTGTGAGGCATATCAGGGGCGATATTCCGTGAGAGTGCTTGGGTTGATACCGGCGTACGATGCGCAGGGGTCGGTAGGGAATGTTGCGGGGAAGTCGCTTGAGTATCTGCCGGAAGTATTGGTTGTAAACGACGGAAGCGCCGACGATACGGCATCAGAGGCATCAGGAGCAGGTGCGAAAGTAATATCCCATCCTCGGAACATGGGTAAGGGCGCGGCGCTTAAAACGGGTTTTGGATACGCCCTTCAGAAGGGATACGACGCCGTCCTGACGCTCGATGCGGATGGCCAGCACGACCCGGACGAGATTCCGAAGCTTCTGTCCGCCATATCGCCGGACGTCGGCATTGTCATAGGCGCGAGGCTCTCGGAGAAAGACAAGATACCGCCAGCGAGATACTGGGCCAATATGGTCGGCGTGAAGTGCATTTCCTGGAGGGCGAGGAACCCTCTGCTTGACTCGCAGTCCGGCTTCAGGGTATACATGACGGATCTGTTGCGGGTTATGAAGGTTCGCGCAAACGGTTTCGAGGCGGAATCCGAGATGCTCATGCGCGCGGGTATTATGGGGTTTGCGATAAAAAGCGTACCGGTCAGGACAATCTACAACGAAGAAGCGCTTAAGAAAAGTCATTTCAGGACGGTTCCGGACACATATCACATCTGCATGATGTTTCTCCGGAGCTTCCTGTGGTAAGCTTTTCCCCCGCCCCCAGGCGGGAGAGGGGGAGTACGTTATCGATAAGGGCGCGCAACTTTGGCTTGACAAGATTATGCCGCCGGTAATACAATAAACTCTCGTTTTTCTATTGATCTGAGGAGGCGTGGATTTAATGCAGGAAGTGGAGTTGCTTGGCGTAAAAGAAAGGCTTAAAAAATTAATAATCCAGAGGCTTAAGCTCCAGATGGAACCCGACGGCATAGACGACAACGCGCCGCTTTTCGGCGAGGGGCTCGGTCTTGATTCCATAGACGCGCTGGAGCTTGTCGTGGGTCTTGAGCAGGAATTTGGTGTGCAGGTTCCGGACGAAGCGGTGGGGCGGGAGGCTTTCGCTTCCGTAAACGCCCTCGCCGAATTCGTTCTGAAAAATTCAAAAAACTAAAGAACACGGAGGTCTTGGCGCAATGTTTCAGGAACTAAGTTTTTTCCAGCTCCTGTCGAAGGGCGGCTGGACTATGATCGTCCTCGCCGGTTTTTCCATACTCTCAGTCGCGGTAATGCTTGAGCGCGGGTGGGTATTCCACAGGGCGGAGAAGGGAAAGGCGGACTTTCTTGGCAGGCTCAAGAAAACACTCCGCTCCGGCAATATCTCCGAAGCCATAGAGCTCTGCGAAGGCTCCACCACGTCGCTTGCGTCAATCATAAAGGCCGGCCTCCACTCCTTCCATCACGGCGAGGAGGCAATGGGCGAGTCTATGGAAAAGGCCGCCATGAAGGAAACACTGCACCTGGAGAAAAACCTCGGAATAATCGGCACCACAGGGAGCGTCACGCCGTTCGTCGGCCTCTTCGGCACGGTCATCGGCATCATCCGGGCCTTTCACGACCTCTCCCTTTCGACGGGGGGCGGCGGCCCGCTTGTCGTCGCCAACGGCATAGCCGAGGCGCTTGTGGCAACGGCGTCCGGCCTGTTTGTCGCCGTCCCGGCGGTTATAATGTTCAATTATTATACCCATCGCGTCAACAGGATGGTCTCAGAGATGGAGACGACAGCTTCCGAGGCAATGGACATGCTGATCGAGAGGAAGGCGTAATTATGAGGCGGTGGGGTATTACCAGGACAAGCAAAACAAAGATAATGGCAGAAATAAACATCACTCCGCTTACGGACGTCGTGATGGTGCTCCTGGTTATATTCATGGTCACGACGCCGCTTATGATGAATAATGCATTCAAGATAAAGCTCCCGAAGGCTGTCACTGCGCAGCCTCAGGAGACGCAGACGACAGTCGTATCCATTGCGCCCCCGAACGTAATTTATCTTAACAGGGCGCAGGTCAGCATAGACGACTTAAAAGGTCTCCTTACCTCCCGCATGGCTTCAAGCCCCGACAAGACGGTCGTCATAAAGGCCGACAGGACGGTCATGGAGGGTGAGGTCGTTAAAATCCTGGACGTGGCGAAACAGGCCGGGGCGCTTAAGCTCGCCATAGCCACCGAACGCGGAAAAGAAGGGGCCCAGTAGGATTGCAATTCCTGTCCGACCCCCGTTCGATTGAATCCAGGAGCTTTGAAATCATAGAAGCGCTTCTCTCCGGCAAGGGCTTGGGCGGGCCGGAGAGGGAAGTAATCAAGCGGGCCGTCCACGCCACAGCCGACCCGGACTTCGCCGACACGATAGTCTTCTCCAAAGGCTCGCTTTCCTCAGGCATCTCCGCCATCGTTTCGTCATGCAGGATAATAACCGACGTCAACATGCTCCGCGCCGGCATATCTAAAAACAGGCCGGGCGGCGCGGAGGCAATCTGTTTCGTTTCGGACGAAGACACCAAAGAGTCCGCCCGCGATAACGGCATTACCCGCTCTGCGGCTGGCATGAGGAAGGCGGCAGGACTTGGCCTTATCGACGGTTCAATCGTTGCAATCGGCAATGCGCCGACGGCGCTCTTCGAGGTTATAAGGCTTGTGCGTGAAGGCGCGCGGCCCGCGCTTATGGTAGGCGTCCCGGTAGGGTTTGTGGGCGCGGCGGAGTCCAAGGAAGAACTGGAAGGCGTTACGGAAGTCCCGTTCATCACAAACCGCGGCGTCAAGGGCGGCACTCCCGTCGCGGCGGCAATCGTGAATGCGATTATAAAATTGGCGAATAAATAACTGTCACCCCCGTGAAAACGGGGGCCCAGCGTCTTTTGTAGCTGCCCGATTCATCGGGCAATGTTCTTGTAAATAAATACGCCCCATGAATGGGGCAGCTACTTATCGAATAAATAATAAGGAGGTTTTCGACATGTCTCTGGCTGAAAGAGTAAAAGGTATCAAACCGTCTCCCACTCTCGCGGTGGACGCGAGGGCCAAGGCGATGAAGGCGGAAGGCATAGACGTCGTAGGTTTCGGCGCGGGAGAGCCGGATTTCGACACTCCCGATAACATCAAAGAGGCGGCGGTAAAGGCGCTTAAGAGCGGTTTCACGAAATATACACCCGTCGGCGGCACGGACGAGCTCAAGGACGCGATAATAAACAAGCTCAAAAAGGACAACGGTATCCAGTACGACCGCTCCCGGATAATCGTCTCGACAGGCGCGAAGCACTCGCTCTATAACGTCGCCCAAGCCCTCTACGGCCCGGGGGACGAGGTAATCATACCGGCCCCGTACTGGGTCTCCTATCCCGACCAGGTCATCCTGAACGACGCGAAGCCGGTTATCGTCCAGACGGAGGAGAAGGGCGGATTCGTCCTTACGGCGGAGGCCTTCGAGAAGGCCATCACGCCAAAGACCAAGGCTTTGATACTCAACAGCCCCTCGAACCCCACCGGCCTCGGCTACCCGAAAGAGGCGTTGAAGGCCATCGCGGAAGTGGCCGTCCGGCACAAGGTAATGGTAATATCGGACGAGATATACGAGAAAATTACCTACGACGGTTTCAGGCATGTAAGCATAGCCTCGCTCGGCAAGGAGATAGAAGACCTTACGGTTACAATCAACGGGCTTTCCAAGTCCCATGCCATGACGGGCTGGAGGCTCGGTTATGCCGCCGGGCCGAAAGACGTTATCGGAGCGATGACGAAGATACAGTCCCAGAGCACGTCGAACCCGTGCTCCATCACGCAGAAGGCGGCGGTCGAGGCCCTGAACGGCCCGCAGGACTTCCTCCCGGTGATGGTCGCGGAGTTTGACAAGCGCAGGAAATATATCGTCGAACGCCTGAATTCTATATCCGGAGTGTCTTGCCCGATGCCTGTCGGCGCGTTCTACGCCTTCCCGCGCGTCTCGCCTCTTTACGGCAGGAAATTCAACGGCAAGGAGATAAAAGGCTCCGCCGACATGGCGGCATATCTCCTGGAAGAGGCGAAGGTGGCGGTGGTTTCCGGCGACGCATTCGGTGCGGACGACTACATCCGCCTCTCCTATGCGACCTCAATGTCCGCAATCGAGAAGGGCCTCGACAGGATAGAGAAAGCGGTAAAGGCCCTGTCATAACCTGAGCCGGCCTCCCATGTTCGTCATTCCCGCAGAAGCGGGAACCCAGTGACTTTTCATAACGCCCCCTTTGTCCCCCTCTTATCTTAAGAGGGGGACAAAGGGGGCCGATGAAGATTGCTTATTCAGCGTGAACGCTAAAGAGCAAATATCATCGATAGGGAAAGTTCGCTATCCAAAGCAGTTCCGAATTATTCTATCAACATGCCGATTGTTAAGATAAAAAACGAAAATTTGCGCGTTTTTCCGCCGGTATAGGGAATGGTGCGAAAAATGCGTAAAACAGGCCGTTTTGTGCAAAAACCCGGGCGCGGGGACAGGGGGTTTCACATACGCCGTTTACGGGACGAATCATCCCAAATTCTGCTATAATTTAATTATGTAAAGGGGTGATAAATATGAAGATAAAGATAAAACGCGCATATGACCCGCCCGCAAAAGCGGACGGATTCAGGATACTGGTGGACAGGCTCTGGCCGAGGGGAATTTCCAAGGAAAAACTCAATGTTGACCTGTGGTTAAAGGAGATCGCGCCTTCGGATGGCCTGCGCAAATGGTTCTACCACGACCCGGAGCGCTGGGAAGAGTTTAAATCCCATTATTTCGAGGAGTTAGACGCGAACAGAGAGGCCGTCGAGCATATATTGCGCGAGGCGGGAAGGCGGCCCGTAACGCTACTTTTTTCCTCGAAAGAACAAGAACTTAACAACGCTGTTGCACTGAAGGAATATCTTGAGGCAAAGGTGACGGAGGCCGCCCGGGCGGCCTGATCCTATACAGGAAAGCCGCCCCTGGCCGCCCGTTTTACCTCACATTATTGTCCTCTTGCGCCCGAAAATCAGGGACAGTACAAACAGTATCAGGAACACTACAAAAAGCAGTTTGGCAATCCATGCGGCTGTCCCGGCAATCCCCGCAAAGCCGAATATCGCGGCGATTATCGCTATTACAAAAAATACCACCGCCCAGTACAACATAGGTCACCTCCCGTGATTCGCTGGTATGTTTTTAAATTATAGTATGAAAAGAGAATTTCGGCAAAGCCGCCCGCGATGAGCTGTATTTCGAGCCGGAGGCGGGCATGTTATAATTTTATACAGCGGTTGAAGCGGGAGGTTCAAATGGACATCAGGATAAAGAGAATAGACGAAAAGATTGAAAAAGCCGACGGCTTCAGGATTTACGTCGAGCGGCGCTGGCCGAAAAACATGGAGCGCGAGGAGGGTTTAATCGACCTCTGGCTGAAGGATATTGCGCCGGGTGAGGGCAGCCAGGCGTGGTTTTCCGGGAAGCCCGAGAGATGGCCGGAGTTCGAGTGCGGGTATTTCGGAGAGCTGGACGACCAGATGCCACAACTCAGTGAAATCCTTGAAAAATCAGAGCATGGGCCTGTTACCCTGCTTTACGACCAGGGTTCGGCAGAGCACAACATAGCAGTCGCTATAAAAGACTATATGGAGAGCCACAAGGACATCTTAAAGGGCAAAGCGGCGGCGTGAGGGATAAATTTTCCAAAGAGTTTTCGTTTGAAATTCATCCGAAAAAAGAATATCCTTCCCCGTATGAAAATCCTTGGTCTCGATACCTCCACGACGATGGGCGCGGTGGGGATTGTGGAAGACGACACGCTCATCGCGGAGATGCGGACGAACATATCGGTTACGCACTCCGAGCGGCTCATGGAGCATATCGATACGCTGCTCAAGTCCGCGCGCCTGACCCTTGACGACATGGGCGGTTTTGCCGTAAGCGTCGGCCCGGGCTCGTTCACAGGGCTTCGAATCGGTCTTGCGGCGGTGAAGGCTATGGCATATGCGTCCGGCAAGCCCGTCGCGGCGGTTAATACGCTCGATGCGCTGGCCGACAACCTGCCTTACTGCCGGCACCAGGTCGCGCCGGTTCTCGATGCGCGTAAAAAGATGGTATACTGCGCGATTTACAAGGTGACGGATACGTTAATGAAGACTGTCCTGCCGCCGACGGTAATCACGCCGGACAAGCTGGCGGACATTATAGAAGAGCCGACGGTCTTCGTAGGCGAGGGCGCGTACGTCTATCGCGATTTACTTGGTGAGCGTCTGTGCTGTCAGGCGTTCTTCGCGCCGAAGGCATATGGCTATCCCTCCGGCGCTGCGGTGGCATTCCGGGGTCTTAAAAAAATCATGGCCGGGAATATTGCAGACCCCATGAGCCTTGTGCCTTTCTATATCCGCAGATCCGATGCGGAAGAAAAATAGGCTATCCAAGCATATCTTTGAACTCATCCTCTGAAATTATCTTTACGCCAAGCTCTCTGGCCTTGTCGTATTTCGAGCCCGGCTCTGCGCCGGCGACGACATAGTCCGTTTTTCTGCTTACGGATGAGGTTACTTTCCCGCCGCGGGATTTTACCATGTCCTCAGCCTGTGTTCTCGGGAGCGAAATCGCGCCCGTGAATACGAACGCCTTTCCTGCCAGGTTTTGAGGGGTTTCCGGGGCCTTGCGTTCCTCGCTCGTCTTTACGCCGGCGGCCTTGAGCTTGTTTATCACGCTCAAGTTTTTTTCCTCTCGCAAGAAATCGTATATGGCTTTAGCCATTACCGGGCCAATCTCGTTTATCGTCTCAAGCTCGGCGGTTTCAGCCTTTATAAGCTCGTCGAGTGAATTGAAACGATGGGCGAGGGTCTCCGCAGAACGCCCGCCGACATGCCTTATTCCGAGGCCGTAATAGAGCCTTGAGAGAGGCTTGTCCTTGCTGTTTTTTATATTTTTCACGAGATTCGCGGCTGATTTTTTACCCATCCGTTCAAGCGGCACGAGTTGTTCCACCGTCAGCTTATACAGGTCTGCAAAGTTGTCTATAAGTCCCTGTCGTATGAGCAGGTCGATAATCTTCGGCCCGAGGCCCTCTATGTCCATCGCGCCCC
>DAHWTK010000039.1:335-14285 GCA_027328825.1 Nitrospirota bacterium | reverse complement strand
GGCGTGGCGGAAAAAGTGGCATGGGAGACGATTCCGTCCATCACCGAAAAGATTGTCTGGGAAGTCGTCCCGGCAATAGTCGAGAAGATTGTCTGGGAAATTGTCCCGGGCCTTGCCTAAGAAATAATACGCAGGGAAATAGAGGAAATAAAGGCGGGATCCTGAAAAAACCGGGCGCACCCCGGTAATTTTCATTGAGAGACAAGCCGCGCAGCCTGCAATCCATCCGAAGTATCTCTGCCGGGTTCTGAGCCGGGCACGTTTTATATTTCGCATATTCCGTACCTGTTTTTTTCTTTCCGGTGAAAAAACCAAAAAATCCGGTTGAACTCCAATATGTTGTGGTGTATAATAAAAAAGCTACAAAATAATACGTTTAAAAATGCGATTAAACGTCGCTCGCTTTTTTGGTAGAGTCATTTTCCTATCTTTTTATTTGTTTTTTGATAAGTTATACTTATTAATTGGAGGCGGCTTATGGCATTCGAGGAGGCCGGGGGGAAGGCGGCGGAAGGCCGCAGGACGGGCAGGCAGAAAGATTTCTTCAATCAGGCGGCCCGGCTTCAACCTGTAGAACCGGCGGGTGAGGACAGGCCGCCGGCTGAACGGCATACGGCGCGTCGTCCGGTCGCGTCCTTCGACCCCCAGTTCTCGGATGCCCCCGTCTCAGGCGCCGCCCCGGATTGCCCGGCGGATGAAAGGAAACAAATCTTGACAGGCAACGCCATAAAAGTGCTTGAGAAGAGATACCTCAAAAAGGGGGAGGACGGTAGTCCCGTCGAGACGCCGGAGGAGATGTTCCGCCGCGTCGCGGAGAACATAGCCCAGGCGGAGACAAACTACGGCATGTCAAAGGAAGAGGCCCTGGCCGTCTCGCGCGGGTTCTACGACATGATGGTCGGGCTTGACTTCCTGCCGAATTCCCCCACGCTCATGAACGCCGGAAGGGAACTCCAGCAGTTATCGGCATGTTTCGTGCTCCCGATAGAAGACACGATGGAGAGCATATTCTCCACTATCAAGAAAACCGCGCTTATCCATCAGTCCGGCGGGGGGACGGGTTTTTCGTTCTCGCGCCTGAGGCCCGCGAACGACAAGGTCGCATCCACAGGCGGAGTCGCCTCCGGGCCGGTATCGTTCATGCGCGTCTTCAACGCGGCGACCGAGGCCGTGAAGCAGGGCGGGACAAGGCGCGGCGCGAACATGGGGATACTAAGGGTTGACCACCCGGACATCCTCCAATTTATAAACTGCAAGGACTCCTCCGACGAGTATAACAACTTCAACATATCCGTCGGCATCACGGAGAAGTTCATGGAGGCCGTGGACAAGGGCCTGGATTACGACCTGGTAAGCCCGCGCTCCGGAAAGCCAGTCAAAAAACTTCCGGCCCGGATGGTCTTCGGCCAGATTGTGGAACTCGCATGGAGGACGGGAGACCCAGGCATAGTATTCCTCGACAGGCTGAACCGGGACAACCCCACCCCGCACATAGGCGAGATAGAGTCCACCAATCCCTGCGGAGAGCAGCCGCTTCTGCCGCACGAGTCCTGCAACCTGGGTTCCATAAACCTCTCCAATATGGTCCACGGCAATTCCGTGGACTGGAACAAACTGAAGACGACCGTCAGGGCCGCGGTGCGCTTCCTCGACGACGTCATAGACATGAACCGCTATCCCCTTCCGGAAATATCGGATATGACAAGGGGCAACAGGAAGATAGGACTCGGTATCATGGGTTTCGCCGACATGCTCATCAAGCTCGGCATCCCGTATGATTCCGACGAGGCCGTATCCGCAGGCCGAAGCGTAATGAAATTTATAGACGACGAGGCGAAGGCCGCATCCGAAGAACTGGCGGGCATGCGCGGCGTGTTCCCGAACTTCGGGGGGAGTGTATACGACAGAGAAGGCGGGCGCGAAATGCGTAACGCCACGGTGACTACCATAGCCCCCACCGGGACGCTTTCCATAATCGCCGGGTGCAGCAGCGGGATAGAGCCTCTTTTTGCCGTGTCTTATATCCGCACGGTCATGGACAAAGACGAACTGGTCGAGGTGAACCCTTACTTCGCGGCGGTCGCAAAGGAACGCGGCTTTTATTCGGACGAGCTTATGAGGAAGATTGCGCACCACGGCACGGTGGCGGACATAAAAGAGGTGCCGGAGGATATACGAAGGCTCTTCGTCACGGCGCACGACATAGCGCCCGTCTGGCACGTGAAGATGCAGGCGGCCTTCCAGGAATATACGGACAACGCCGTCTCCAAGACCGTCAATTTCTCCCATGACGCGAAAATCGGGGATGTGGAGGAGGTCTACCGCCTTGCATACAGCCTTGGCTGCAAGGGAGTAACGATATACCGGGACGGCTCGAAGGACGAGCAGGTGCTTACGACCGGCAGGACAAAAGAGGCCAAGGGAAAAGAGCAGGCGCCGCCTTCGGAGAAGATAGGGCACGAACCGGGCAAGATAATGCCCCGCCCCAGGCCGTATATAACTAAAGGATACACGAGGCAGGTCAATACGGGCTGCGGCAGGCTCTACGTTACCATCAACGAAGACGAGAAGGGCCTCTGCGAGCTTTTCGCCATGATGGGCAAGTCGGGCGGCTGCGCAACCTCCCAGACGGAGGCCACGGGCAGGCTCGTGTCGCTCGCGCTCCGCTCCGGAGTCGATCCCGCCTCTATCATCGACCAGTTGAAGGGCATTCGCTGCCCGTCCCCGGCATGGGTCTCCGGCTCCACGATATACTCCTGCGCGGACGCCATCGCTACGGTTCTGGAGGAATATCTGCTGGAAAAAAAGCAGGGCGGCGCGCAGGATAAAAGCGCGGCGGACGATAACCTCCTGAACCACTGCCCGCAGTGCCCTGAGTGCGGCTCCATGGTCTCGTTCGCGGAGGGTTGCGTCGTGTGCAGTTCCTGCGGCTATTCAAAGTGCGGCTGACCGGGCCGGTATGGTGGCAAGGGGGGCGGGCAGACGGCCTTTTTACGCTGATTTAGCAAAAGGGGGGCGTCGTGAAATACAGCATCAAGGCATTCATAAAACGCGACGGAATGGGCGGATATTTTGCCGAATGCCTGGAGGTTGACGTCGAAGCGCGAGGGGAGACGCTCGACGAGACGGTCTGCAAACTCAGAAGCGAGATATGCAGCTACCTTCGCGGCAGGAACATGGCGGAATTCGACCTCGTGGAGGAACCGATGCTGTTTATGACCTTCGAGGACGAGCCGATAATCCCGGCCCCGCTTCAGTGCAGCATGGAGCTTGAGGGCAACGCATGACGGAATAGCAGAAGGGGTAGGCTGCCTTCCGCAAATTAAAAACCATTAACTTGACTTCCAGCCTTCGGTTCCTCATAATGCCGCTTGATGGAACCTCGAAATAATCAGGAACGCATCCGTGAGATAAAGGACTCTTTCTCCGGGCCGGGTTTTGCCCTGGGCGCGGTGGCCGGGGTGTTCGCGCTCTGGGCAATCGGGCGGCTGTCCGGGTTGGACGCCGGCATGCTCAAAACCTTTTACCGCAACTCCTTCACGGTCTTCTTGGGCCTGTCCGCCTTCATATATTACAAAAAAATAAAGCCGTAGCTTTCCGATGCCATATAATATTCCCTGCATGGCGCTGGGGACGTTATGTCGTCAAATCCCTTATTTATATTGAAATCGGCCACGGAAATATCGTAAAATCAAGGCGCTTTTTCCTCCGGCAGGAGATTTAAGGGATTCCCCAATGTCCGAGACTATCGATAAAGGCCATGAAAGCGGCTCAGCCGTTGCACAGGCGGATGCCGCCGCGCCGTCCGAGCTTTACGCCGAGGGCGCCCGGCACCTGAAAGCCAGGGACTATGCCTCCGCGCGCGCCTGCTTCGAAAAATATCTCGAACAGAACCCGGACGACCCGGCCGCCCTGCACCTTCTGGCAAGGGTGCTGTATCACCAGAACAAGGACCTGGACAAGGCAAAGGAATACCTCGAAAAGGCCGCCGCTATCGACCCCGGCTCGCTTTCCGGCTATCTCCAGACGCTTGGAATCCTGCTGATACACCAGGGGAAATACGACGGGGCGAGGGAGGTGCTGGAGCGCGCCCTCTCTGAGGACAAAAAAACGGATGCGCGCCACACCGCCGCACTCAAGTTCTACCTCGACCTCGTAAAAAAGAAAGGCGGGTCGGCCCGCCCGCATCACGAAGCGCCGCGCGAATTTTTCTTCACCGCGGAATACGGCCACAGGAAGATGAGGGCGCCGTATTTCGTGCTCCCCTCTATCATCGTCCACGCGCTCGTGCTTATACTCGTAAGCTACCTCTCCACGCACCACATGCCCTTTAAAAAACCGAAGATTCATACGGACTTCACGTTCGTGCAGCTATCCCAGCCGTCCGGCGGGGGCCAGTCTTCCGGGGGCGGCGGGGGCGGAAACGGCGCAGGCCAGGCAGCCGCCCGGACATCTGCGGCACAGTCCCCGGCGGGCAGGCCTGAAGCAGGTCAACGTGCAACAGGTCAACCTGAAACAGGTCAACCTGCTCCGGCCCAGCCGAAGATGGCAAAGGTCGAAATGAAAAACAACCCCGCCACGGCTTCGCCGGAGATGAAACAGACGAATAACGGCTCTCCGGGCGCCGTAAGTGCGAAAAGCGCGGCGCCGTCCATAAAGCCGGGCAAGCTCGCCGCTTTGAATGCGATTTCCGCCAGGAAGGAAGCGGATATAAAAGAAATCAGCCCAAAAATTGCCGAAGGAGGGGCTGAGATCTCTATAAAAAGCCTGACAGCGCCGTCGGGAAGGGCGAAAAGTAGCGCAAGCAGAAAATACCGCATGGCGAAACTGAACCATAAGGCGTCCGCGATGGCTGGCGGGACAATCAACATGACCGCCGGTAGCGTGGGAAAAGGCGGGCCGAAGTGGAACATGGGTAAGATGGCCGGGCTCCGGGAACAGAATTTCAGGGCCGCCGTACCTATGGAACAGGCGAGGGAGATGGCAATGGCCCCCTCCGCCCGGTCCTTCCATCCGACTGGGGACGAGCTTAAGAGTTTTGCGGCAAGGCCGCTCGGAATCAATACGGGCGGCCCGGCGCATGGCGCAAACCCTGCCCGGTTTACGGGCGTAAAGTCCCTGACCGGCATGAGAGAGGACATATCGGCCTACGAAAGACTTCAGGGGGATATTGGAGTTTCCGTATCCTCTCAGGGTGCGGGCGCCGGGTCCGTGGCGTCCAAGGAGCAGGCGAACATAGGTCAGACGACGTCAAACGGCCAGCCGCAGACAATGCCTGGAGGCGGCAGGATGGTAGCGTCGCTTGACAGGCTTAAGGCCAGGCTCTTTGCCTCAGCCGGCGCATATCCGGGCAGGAAAACGCTTGAAATGCCGGGCGCCGGGGCGGCAAACCGGGCCTCCGGGAAGGCCAGCCGGAGCGTGAAAATGAGGACTTTAAGCATGAAGTCAACCTACCCGGCGGCATACGCATCCCCCGGTATCAGTTCGCCAGGGGCCGGCTCGAGGAGCGTCCCGGGCGGCGCATCTGCCGGAATTTCCAGGGAAACAAGCCGCAATGCCCTGGGGCGAACCGGGAGCGCAGGCGGCCTTGGCGGCCTGCTGGAGAGCGCATCGGAGAAAATCTCCGGCATGCTTGGGATAAGCGGCAGACCCGCAGGCCCTTCCGGGCCTTCCGCCGGGGACTTCAGGAGGGGCGGAGTCGCGGGCCTTGCGGCAGGCATGGGCCGGGGGACCGGCCTGGGAACTGGCAGTGGCGGAAACGGCTACGGCGCTTCAGGCAGTGGCGGCAGCGGGAGCGGGAGCGGCGTGCGCGGCGGGAAGGCGGGCAGGCAGTCTTCATGGGTATCGGCGACAGGCCCGCAAAAGCAGTCTTCATGGGTTGCGGCAAAGTCGCTCTCCGGGGGATACGGGGCGGCGCAGTCGGGCGGGATAACCGGCGGCAAGCTCTTTGCCGGAAACGCGCTCGGGACGCCGGGAGGGAGGCGCTACGCATCCGCCTCGCGCGCGGGAGTGACACCCCTGTCCGTGGGCAGAAGCTCCGTAATATCACGCGGCACGCTCATCGCCGAGAATAAAATCGGCCCGAAGGTGCGCATACTCTCGCCCGGCTCCGGTTCGACCGACAGAATTTCCCAGACCATAACCGGCGTCGTCTCCGATAAGCGGGTTCGGAATGCGACCCTCACGGTAAACAACAACTCGCAGGTCATATCCGTGGAAAACGGCAGGTTCGAGGCGACATTCTCGCTTTCCGGTGGCAGAAATACGGTAACCGTCATGGCCTTCGACTCCGACGGCAACGTCGGTAAGGACAGCATAAACCTTGACTACTCCGGGTCTTCGGAAGGCGCCCCGGTAAATATAATCTATCCAAAAGACGGGCAGGTCTTCGACGTCTCGGAAAACTGCGTGATTACCGTAAAAGGAACCGTCGGAGATTCGGACATAAGCCGCGCGAAACTTATACTGAACGGGAACCCTATGGACATAGTCGTCAACAGGGGATATTTCGAGCAGAAGGTCGCGCTGATGGAGGAGCAGAACACGATTCAGGTGGAGGCCGTGAACAGCCGGGGCCAGACGACGCACAGCCATGTCGTGGACGTAGGGACCGTAAACGTGAAGCCGAAGGACATATTGATAATACTCACATGGGACAAGCCGCACGCGGATTTCGACCTGCACGTCTACAGCCCGTCCGGCGGCCATACATACTACAAGCAGCCGAACATCTACGAGTCGAAAAACGCCATACCCGGCGGCAGGCTGGAACAGGACGCAAAGGGGAATTTCGGGCCGGAAGTGTTCGACCAGGAACACGCGGAGCGCGGTATTTACACGGTAAGATCCAACTACTACTACTCCGGCGGCGACGGGGACGCTCATGCGAAGGTCACGATAATTCTGTATGGCGACAACCCGTCCCGCAGGATTGTGCGTGTGTTCGGGCCGTATCTGCAACGGGACACGAAGGACGGCTCTGACTGGGGGCCGGCGATAAAGTTCAAGATGCCGGAAGGGATATTCCTGGATGAATAGAGGTTTATCATGAAAAAATTGTTCGTGCTTGCGGCTGTTTTTGTTTCACTTCTCCCGACTGTATCTTTTGCCGATACGCCCGACGAGATTATGAAGACGGCGGTTCAGCTGTATCAGAACGCGGACTACGACCTGGCGGCGGAGCAGTTCAAAAAATTCGTCACGTCGTTCCCGTCCGACCCCCATGCCGACGAGGCGATGTACGGGCTGGCGGAATCCTATTTCGCAGGAGGCTCCGTAAGGCCCTCGCTCGAAACCTTCAGAAAACTCCTGGCGACATACCCGGCGTCGAAGAAGGCCCCGGACGCGAAGCTCAGGCTTGGAGACTGCCATTACCTCCTGAAGGAATACCATAAGGCCGTAAAGGACTACAAGGTGTTCCTCGCGGCCTACCCCGCGAGCAAATCCGCGGCGGACGCGCTCTACATGACCGGGCACAGCTATCTCAAGCTCGGGGATTTCGAAAAAGCGGGCAAGGCCTTCGGAGAAGTAGCCGCGAAGTTTCCGGACAGCCCCAAGGCCGTGGAGTCCAGCTTCATGGCCGGCGAAAGCGCAGTGCAGAAGGGAGATTACGCGAAGGCCAAGGCATATTACACGACCGTGCTCTCGAAAGACCCGCAGGGGAAATACGGGAAGAAGGCCGCGTTCAGGATTGCCGAGGCGGATTTCCTGTCCGGGAATTACGATGAGGCCAAGAAGTCTCTTGACGACTTTCTCAAGAAGTTCCCCGGCTCTGAAGACGCCCCCGTCGCAAGGCTCGACCTTGGCGATTCATATTTCAAGACCGGCCTCTTCGAGAACGCGATTATAGAGTATGAAACCTTCTTGAAGGATTATACCCAGAGCGACCTCCTTCCCGAAGCGGAGTTCCGCCTGGCGGAGAGCTATTACCAGAAAAAGGACTACGGAAAAGCCAGGGACAAGTACATAGAAATCATGGGGAAATATCCGGAGGCACAAGGACGCGACCGCTTCCTGTACGGCCTGGGATGGTCCTATTTCAAGCTCGATGACATGCAGAAGGCCGCGGATAATTTTGAAAGGCTGACCCATGACTATCCGGATTCCGGACTTTTAGTAACGGCCTGCCTTCAGCTTGGCGAGGCGCGGGCCGAGATGAAGGAGTACAAGCGGGCGGCGGAGGCTTACAACCAGGCGCTCCTGAAGGCGAAGAATCCGTCCGACGCAAAGACCGCGAGATACGACCTTGCATGGGCGTATTACCAGGCGAAGATGTTCAAAGAGGCGGCGGACGCCCTTGAAGGGACGCTCGCAAACCGCAAGGACACTGGCTCGCCTGAGTATATCGAGGCGAAAAACCTGCTGGCGAGATGCAGGCTCTACCTGGGCGACTACCCGCACGCCATAGAAGGTTTCAAGGAAATTGCGGATAAATATCCGTCGAACCCCCTGGCGCAGGACGCGCTTATGGGATTGGCGGAGGCGTATGAACGCCACAGCGAACTTTACAAGGCCGTGGACACGTATAACAGGCTTCTGAAAAACTACCCTGACAGCCCGATGAAGGCGGAGGCGCTTTTCGGGATAGGACGCAATTTCCTTGAGCAGGAGAATTTTCCACAAGCCGTGGAGGGTTTCAAGGCCCTTCTATCTCAGGAACCGTCCTCGGCCTATACCGAAAAGGGACTGTTCGGCCTTGCGGAGGCGTTCTACGGCCTAAAGGACTACCCGAACGCAAAGGATAATTACGCTAAATACCTTCAGCAGTTCCCGGACGGGAAGCGCAGGGACCAGGCCCTGTACGGCCTTGCGTGGTCGCAGCTCGGGCTTAAGGAATACCAGGACTCTTACGCGTCGTTTACGAAATTGTCGGCGGAAGCTAAGGACAGCTCGCTTGTCCCGGAGGCGACTCTCGACGCGGGCGAGGCGCTCTACGACCAGGACAAATACGCCGACGCGGAAAAACAGTATAAGGCCGTCCTTGCGAAATTCCCGGATAGCGGGCAGGCGAAAAAGGCGGTATACGCGCTCGCATGGACGGAGCTCAAGTTGAATAATCTGAAGGATGCCGCCGACGGGTTCGATAAGTTCTCGAAAGCGAACCCCAAGGACCCGCTCTCGAAGGAGGCGGACTACCAGCGGGCCCTCATAATGATTCAACAGGGGGATACGGCGAAAGGGACGGCCCTTTTGAAATCTGTCGCGGACAGGGACCCTTCCGGGGATGTCGGGAACCGGGCGAGGCTTTCGCTTGCGAAGGCCTTGACGGCACAGGGCAACCAGGCCCAGGCTCAGACGGTATTGAACCAGCTTAAAAAGGAAGGGCCGACGGACCTGGTGCGTGAGGCCGAGTTCCAGCAGGCGTTCCTGAAATTCAACCAGCAGGACTTCGCGGACGCAAGGAAGCTCTTCACGCAGTTTGTCCGGAAATATCCGGGAAGCAGATACGAGCCGAAGGCGGTTTATTTAGCGGCGCTCTCGGCCATAAACCTCAAGGACTACCAGGCGGCGGCGGACGGCCTGAAGAAGATTGCCGGCATGTCGGACGACGGTATAAAGCCAGGCGCGCTCTACTGGTATGCGGACAGCTGCTATAACCTGAAAAAATACCAGGAGGCGCTCGATGCATACGACTCTTTTATAAGCGCTTACAAGACGGACAAACTCCTGCCTGAGGCGAAATACGGGCGGGCCTGGACGCTCGACAAACTGAACCGTGAATCGGACGCGGAAGCGGCGTTTAAAGACCTCGCGCTTGGATACCCCGACGGACCGCATGCGTCCGAGGCGTGGTACAAAGTGGGCGGATACGCGCTGGCCGCGAAGGATTATGCGGGCGCTTCCGACGCCTTTTCCAGTTTTCTGAAATTGGAGCCGAACGACCCGCTTAAGGGCGACGCGAGCTTTCAGCTCGGAGAGGCCCTCGAAGCCCTGAAGAAGAACGACGATGCGGCAAAGGCGTATCTCGACGCCGAAGCGGCTGGAGGAAACCTTAAGTCGCCTTCGGCCCTGCGCGCGGGCAAGCTCCTGGCGGGCGCCGGTAAATATGCCTCTGCGTGCGCGGAATTCGATACGGCCGCGCTCGATTCCAGCCTTGCCGGGGAGGCGCTCGTGGAAAAAGGGAAGGCCCTCTTCGCGCAGAAGAAATACGACGATGCCGTGGATGCTCTCAGGAAGGCGGCGGATTACAGCCAGACGCTCGATGTCCGGGCGGACGGTTATTACACCGCAGGGGAATGTTTATCGGCGAAACCGGACTACAAGGGCGCGATAATCGAATACACGAAGTGCGTCGTGCTCGGCGAGAACCCGTTTAGGGCGGACGCCATGCTTAAGATTGCCGAGAGTTATGTGAGCCTTGGCGAGAAGGAAAAGGCGGCGCTGGCATATAAGGACTACCTGGGGGCATACCCGGACGGGCCGAATGCCGCCCAGGCCAGAGAAGCCCTTAAAAAACTGGAGGGGTGACAATGAGACTCAGGTTGTTTATAGCGGTCTTATCGCTACTCTGTTTCCTGCCGTCGGCATACGCCGGGCAGGGCGGGGCTCATGCCGCCGTGAAGTTCTCCGGCCTTACGCACTCCCTGAAAGACCCGGACCCGGCTGTGCGCGTTGCGGCGGCGAGACGCCTGGGCGACATGAAAGAGAAATCGGCAGTCCCGGCCCTTATGGACATGCTTGCCAAAGACAACGACAAGGGCGCGCGGCTTGCCGCGCTCGGCGCGCTCGTCGTCATAGCGGACAGGCAGGCTTTGCCTGCATATCTCGGGGCGCTGAAGGACGAAGACGCCCAGGTGCGCCAAAGCGCGGCGGCGGCAATGAGCGGCATGTGGGATGAAAAGGGCAGGGACGCGCTCATCAGCGCCATGCTGAAAGACCCTTCGCCGGATGTGCGGCGAAGCGCTGCGCTGTCCCTTGGGGCGCCGGGAGATACCGCAAAACATGAAGGCGACCGGGCGGAACAGGATCAGGATATTGAAGGAGCGCTTATACAGGTTCTGACGAACGATAAAAGCTATGAGGTCCGTGCGGCTGCGGCGACCGTCCTTGGCAGAATAAAAGGCAAGGACTCTCTTGACCCGCTGCTTGGAGCGATGTTAAACGACAAAAACGCCTCGGTGCGCGCGGCGGCGGCAAAAGCCGTGGGGAACTTCCAGGACGACAGGGCGGTAAAACCGCTTATAAAAGTTCTATATTTCGAGAAAAACGAAGATGTCGTCGTAAACGCCATAAAGGCGCTCAGATACTCCTCCGACCCGCGCATTGCGGACCCGCTTGTCTCCGAACTCGATTCCGGGAGCGACAGGGTGTTGTGGCAGGCGATAGACCTCATAGAACGCATTAAGCCCAAGGAGGCAGTGGACAAGCTTAAGAGCATATCGGAGGACAATTACGAATCCGAGGGCGTGAGGGAAAAGGCCAAGGAAGCCTTGGAACTCATGGGCGAGGACTGATTATGCCGGATGAGGTTATAGAGCGTTTCAGGAAAATTTACAGGGCCAATTTAAACGTCCGGCCCGGCGAGAGGGTATTGGTCTTTACCGATACCGTCGCGGAGGGCGAGAAGACGGACGCGGCGGGTTTACTTAGGAGAAAGGGACTTCTAAAGCTCGCCCGCGCCGCAGAAAAAGCCTCCAGGGAACTGGGTTTTGAGACATTTTACCTGGAATTTCCCGCCCTGGGTAGCCACGGCTCCGAACCTGGCGAAGACCTCTGGAGGCTCGCCTTCGGGGATGATACAGTCAGGGCCCTCGGCAAAAAGGGACTGCTTGGAAGGATAAGGTCTAAGACCGCTTCAAAAGAGGACATCCGGGAGGCGAAGGAGATTGTTTCCGCAGCTAAAAGTTCCGCAGCCGCTGTCGTAATAGCCCTTTCAAACTACTCTACAAGCCATACGCGCTTCCGGGATATCCTGACCTCCGTCGCGGGGGCGAGATACGCCAGTATGCCCCTTTTCGAAGAGGACATGCTGTTCGGCTCGATGGAGGCGGACTGGGATAAGGTCGCGGCCCGTTCCCGGCGTATAGCGGACGCGATAGACGGCGCCGATTCGGTAAGGGTAACCACCCCGGCGGGCACGGATATAACCTTCGGAATCAGTGGGAGAAGGCCTATGATCGACACCGGAATCCTGCATGAGCCGGGTTCGTTTTCCAATCTCCCGGCGGGCGAGGTCTATCTGGCCCCGGTGGAAGGCACGGGAGAAGGGAGTCTGACACTGCTATGGGCGCCGAACCGGAAGCTTGAGACGCCGGTAACGGTAAAGGTGCATGACGGAATGGCGGCTGATGTCGAAGGAGATGAGCCGTTCGCGCGGGAATTCCGTGAGGCGCTGGACAGGGCGTCCGGCAACAGGAACCTTGCCGAACTGGGCATAGGCACAAACGACAGGGCTACAAAGCCGGATAACGTCCTGGAATCCGAGAAAATCTTCGGAACAATCCACCTGGCCTTTGGCGACAACAGTTCATTCGGCGGGACAGTCAGCGCCCCTTTCCACCAGGACTTCGTATTCTTTAGTCCCACCCTGCGCGTTTCAAGGAGCGGCGGGGGGGATACGATAATAATGGATTCGGGAAGACTCCAAATCTGAAGATGCCCCCTGAGACTATGGAAAAAAAGATAAAGATTCTTATTGTGGACGACCATGTGATTGTCAGGCAGGGGCTTCACGCCCTGATTGAGGCACAGGAAGGCCTTGAAGTTGTGGCAGAGGCCGAAAACGGGCGCGACGCTGTACAAAAAGCGCACGACCTCGTCCCGGATGTCGTGCTGATGGATATAGCCATGCCGATATTGAACGGCATCGAGGCGACGAGGCAGATAAAGAGGCTCAATCCCGGGGTCAAGGTGCTCGCCCTTACGATGTATAACGATGAAAGTTATATCTTTCAGATACTCAAGTCCGGCGCCTCCGGGTATCTTATAAAGGAGTGCTCCGCAAGCGAGCTGATAGCGGCAATAAGATCTGTAAACAGCGGAAATCCCTACTTCTCTCCGGTAATATCACGGAAGATAATGGATACATATCTCCGTGAAGACGGCGAGAAAAATTCCGCAAGAGAGCCGGACAAGCTGACGAACCGGGAAAAGGAAGTGCTTCAGTTAATCGCGGAAGGCTACACGAATAACGAAATAGGCGGCTTTATGAAAATAAGCGTAAAGACGGTTGAGACACACAGGGCGCACATAATGAACAAGCTCGACCTGCACGATATGGCGGGGCTCATAAAGTACGCCATAAAAAAGGGATTGGTTGTGCTCGACAACGCCCGTTGAGGCTGGAATTATTAAAAAAGAAGATTGAACAGGCAGCATGAGCGTATTTGCTCAAGAGTCGCATCAGTGTTTGCGCGAAAAGAAGCTTTGCTACACCCCGGGGGGATTTTTCCCGGGGTTTTTTGCGATTTTTGCACTGATTTTGACGCTAAAAACGGGCAGATTTTATAAATAATTGAGCGTGCCGGAGTTTTTTTTATTAAAGAAATCCCATTATATTTCCCTGCCTTAGCATAACTTTTCACTAAAATAAGCCTCTATGCCGGTTTAAAAATTCACCGAAAGGTATACATGTTGCAAATCTATTTTTCTGAAGTATAAGGTCTTTCAGTATTATATCGTAAGGTGTGTCTTTATGGATTTATACACAAAATACCTGATTTTGTATAAGAGACACCGAGGCTGTGTCGGATAAAAAACGATGTATTTTAAAGCATTTATGATTATAAGGAATTAACTCTTACAAAAGGCGGTGTGGAAATGAAAAGGAGCTTGATTACAGTGGTGGTAGCGCTTGTGGTATTGGCAGGCGCATATGGCCTCGCCAGGGCGAACACTGATCCGCCACATTCCGATTACCGCCCTGGCTATACCGGCGCAGGATGCGCCCCGGGGACAGGCGCCTGCCACGACGTAAACAAAGGCACATTTCTGCCAAACAGCTTTAACCAC
>DAHWTK010000039.1:0-325 GCA_027328825.1 Nitrospirota bacterium | reverse complement strand
TGTCGGCGTTCCATCCACCAATAAATACGTAAATTTTACCGGAATAGACCCGAACTTTCCGTATACCGGAAGCGCCCACAGCTGGAACGGGGTTATCGGCAACGCCGGCACGAGGTTCCCGACGCTGTCCGGCTTCATGTACGACGAGTATGGGAATTACCACCCGAACGACCCCACATTGCATATGGTCAGTTATAGCACTGCAAGCGGCAAGTTCTACAAGGTCCGCTGTCAAACCTGCCACGTGGCGATGTATAAGAGCTATTGGGCAGGTTCGGGCGAGTGGAGCGGAGATATAGACTGGGCGTCGACCAGCACGTCGGAT
>DAHWTK010000038.1 GCA_027328825.1 Nitrospirota bacterium | reverse complement strand
GCAAAAGGCTCATGGGACAGGCAGACCCACCCCCCCCCGGAAAAATATCGGAGTGCCGGGTCTGTGAGTGCCCCCATAGCCCTCTGTAAATTTGAAAGATTTGGGGAAAAAGGGGATGTTTTAAGGGATTCGCAGGGGGCATTGCAAAAATAGGTGCGATTAATCCTGGCGCGGCCATCACTCGAAAAGGCCTGAGTTAAGGCCCCGGAAACTTATGACCGTCAAACAGCGGCAATTTGCTGTCCAGGCCAAGGTCGTAAGACTTCTTATTGGTGGTAGCCAGTTTTTCACATTTTTTGTTGCAATAAAAATTTTCGTATACAATATGGATCTAATTATGTTAATATCCGTTGCACGCATATTAAGATTTACGATATAAGTGTCGGCAATACCTGCTGAATTTCTTATTAAGAATCGCATTTTAACGGAGATTTCAGCCGAAATTACAGGAAAGCTCACGGGTACTGAGGAGCTGTTTGACACAAAGCAAATGCCGACAAAACAAGCGGATGTAGTTTAACGTTAAAACCCGCGTGCTCCCGCTGCGAGTTACAGGTTCAACCCCTGTCATCCGCTCCAAAATACAAGAAACCCCACAACTTGCTTGAGGGGGATCCCCCACACAGAAAAAAATATCGGAGTGCCGGGGCGGGGAGTGGCTCCATAGCCCTCTCAAAATTTGAACGATTTTGGGAAATCGGGGATGTTGGAGCATCAACTGGATGCTTTTGGAAGCCCTTGGTAAGCAAATGTGATATAAATAAGTTGCTAAAGATTATCTTTTATGTTAGTTTTATCGTCAAATTCCGCCTTAGCTGTAAGAATTTAAACGTAGTTGCATTCCGCAAAGCAGCCTATGAAGTTTTTTGATCGATTAGTAAACAGGATTGAAAAAGGAGAAGTTCCCTTCTCGCTGTACGTCTTTACATTCCTTTCCGCCATAACCCTCAGGAACTTTCTTGAATATTTGGTAGCCCAGATACATGTTAAGAGGCTGGAATGGGATGTTCCTGTTCATTACGCTCTTTTTTATATCAGCCTTGGATTATCGATCGTTTTACTGCTGCATCTGATGAGCGGCGAGAAAATTGAGAAGGTTGCCAGGACTGTCTCCGTGGGATTCTTGATAATCGCCACGGTGCCGGTTACGGACCTGTTGCTCCAGATTATATGGCGTTATCCAATTACCTATTTATACATGGTCCCCGAACGCCATGAGGATATCCTTAGGAACTTCCTGCTGTTTTTTGGAGATCATCTGGGCGCGCCCCCCGGTATGAGGCTTGAGATATTCTGCGCTATGTTATTCTGCGGCCTGTACGTGTTCAGCAAGACGAAGTCGATTATAAGGGCCGTGGCTACCGGCGTTCTGCTTTACATAATAATCTTCTGGTGCTATATGGCAATCTGTTATCTGACCGAGTGGCTCGAAAACGCTCTTGGCCTGCCGATGGATACTACCGACAGAATGATGATGGACGCATACCTCTTTCTTTCCCTCAATACATTAATAGCCCTACTATATTTATTCAAGAAAGATTTTTTTAAGGCGATTTTGAAGGACATCAGCCTTTCAAGAGTTCTGCATTATTCGATAATGGCGGCCTTTGGCTATTTAATAGGGTATAACTGCGGGGGAACGGGATTTAATGGGTTGCCCGACTTTTTAGAGGCATATTTTCTTTTTGCCGCGATAGTTTTCGCCTTTTTGTTCTCCACGGTTACGAACAACATGGCCGATATAGAAATCGATAAGATAAGCAATCCCAAAAGGCCCACGGTGACCGGTAAAATACCACTGGATATCTATATAAGAATCGGTTTTATATCTCTTTTCCTGGCTATAATATATTCGTTCGCCGCAGGCTATATGGTGCTTTTTTATACCCTTTGTTTTATCTGCAACTATTTTTTATATTCGATGCCGCCGCTTCGACTAAAAAGGGTCCCGGTCCTTTCAAAGGCTGTGATCGGCCTGAATTCCCTTGTGATTATGCTTGCGGGATACACGCTTGCCGGAAAGGACATCCTCAATTTCCCGCCCGGCATCGCCGCATTCGTCTTCATATGCTTCACTCTCTGCTCGAACTTTATCGACCTAAAGGATTACAGGGGCGACATGGCGGTCGGAATCAGGACGCTCCCGGTGATGATGGGTATGAATAAGAGCAAGCTGGCAATAGGCCTACTTTTCGCCTTAAGCTATGCGCTCTTCCCATATTTTTTTGGAATGCAGGAGATAGGCGTTCCCTTCATCATCCTCGGAATACTTTTTCTCTTTGCAATAAACAAAAAGAATTATAAGGAAGGGATTATATTCGGAATTTATCTAACTAGCGCAATGCTGCTGTTTATTTATCTCTTGGTAAAAGGCAATATTGTTTAAAATTTTCTTTCTGAAGTTTTTCTTTTCTAAGGAGGCAGAAATGGAGAGGTTTGGACTACGATACGGCTTGTTTCTTTTCTTATCGTTAGTTTTTATGGTTCTGTTTTTGTCGGCCCCTTCGCCAGCCAGTGCGGACGGAGTCGTTATAGACGGCGGAGCGGCTTACACCAATAATCCAACGGTTAACTTAAGCATCTCGTATCCCGCCAACACCTATTCCCTTAACATCTATGAGTCCGGAGGGGCGAGTTATACCGTCGGCCCAACAACCACTTTCAGTTTCCCTCTGACGCCCTTCACCGGCACGCATATTATATATGTTGTTGCTAATTATTATTATACCTATAGCTATTGTTGCAGCTATGGCACCTGGGGTAACTGTAATGGTTATTGCACTGGTTATAATTACTACACCGAACAGTTGAGCAGTACCATCACGCTCGATACTACTCCCCCGAGCGGAACGGTTAGCATCAACAACGGGGCGAAATATACAAATTCGCCCGATGTAACGTTAAACCTGAACGCTGACGATCCAGACTATACTGTAACGTCGATGCAACTAATGAACCTGGACGGGGGTTGGACATCTCCGATGCCGTATTCCAGCTCAGTGGCATGGACACTCCCGTCGGGCGACGGTCTAAAACAGGTCTACGCCCGGTTTATAGACGAGGCTGGCAACTATTCAAACGTGGTAACCAACACGATATTTTTGGACAGCACCCCTCCGGCGTCCTCGCCGTCCTCGCCCATCTCGCCTTTGAAAGGTTTTTCTTTGACCGCCATCGATGTCCCTGGAGCCACCTGGACCGAGGCGGACGGGATTAACTCCTCTGGCCAGATCGTCGGGGGATATATGGACTCGGGCGGCACTGAGCACGGTTACATGCTCTCCTTCGGCAATTTCTCCACCGTAGATTACCCCGGGGCCAGTGGTCCTGGCGCACCGCCTGGGACGGAGGTTCGCGGTATAAACGACTCAGGGCAGATGGTGGGTCTCAGGTGCGCGTGCTCCTACGGCGAGGCCAACGGTTTTATTTATTCCAGTGGCGTCTTCAGTCCGATGCCAGCCGCACCCGGCTCTCTTTCGACGGGCGCAATGGGCATAAACGACACGGGCCAGATTGTGGGAGGATATGAATCCTCCTCGTCGCCCTGGCCGATATCGGGCTTTCTGGACACCAGAGGGAGTTTCAGTTCATTGAGTTGTTTCGGCGCGACAGGCACTCAGGCTTACGGCATTAATCACCTCGGGCAGGTGGTCGGAACGTATTATACCGATACCAACCACGGATTCTTTTATTCGGGCGGTAGCTACTCTTCCATCGATTATCCCGGTGCGGCCCAGACTCTCCCTCTGGGCATAAACGATGCCGGACAGATCGTTGGCCAATATGTCGATTCCGGCGGCGTTACGCATGGCTTTATCCTTTCCGGCGGCGTCTATACCCCGCTCGATTTTCCAAACGCGACCACAACTGTTGCAAACGGTATAAATAACGCGGGCGACATTGTTGGATATTTTGTCGATTCCGGCGGCACGAAGCACGGTTTCTCTGCCGTTCCTCCCCCCATTTCTCTTGCCGGATCGAGCTATGACATAACAGGTACCACGACGGACGGCTCCGGTTCCGGCGTCCAACAGGTGGAGGTGTCCACGGACGGCGGCAGCACCTGGAATCTCGCTACCGGCACGACGAACTGGAGTTACACATGGACCTTGCCCTCTGATGGCAACTATATCATCCAGTCCCGAGCGACGGACAATACCGGAAACGTAGAGACACCCACCTCCGGTACGCCTGTGGATGTGGACAATACGCCTCCTTCCTCTGCCGTTACCGCGCCTGTGAACGGCGCGTACTTAAGTGGAGGGAACTATACTATAACAGGCACAGCGTCCGACAATCTCTCCGGCGTGGCCAAGGTCGAGGTCAGCACGGACGGCGGCAGTACCTGGAACCTCGCCACCGGCACGGCTTCCTGGAGCTATTCCTGGGCAATTCCATCAGACGGCAGCTACACAATACAGTCCCGCGCGACAGATAATGCGGGGAATGTGGAAAATCCAGGCGCGGGAGTTTCGGTAACGTTAGATAACACCGCGCCAGTTGTCAGCGCCGGTCCGGACGAGATAACCAATACCACATTTACCCAGACGGCGACCGCGAGCGATGCTACCTCCATGACCTACTCATGGACCAAGGTATCCGGCCCCGGGACGATAACCTTCGGCAGCCCGAATGCCCTTGAAACGACCATCTCGGCAAGCGCGGACGGGGCATACGTCATCCAGTTTACGGCCTCGGACGCCGCGGGTATTTCGGCTTCATCTACCATGAACCTTACCTGGGACACCTCGCCTCCTACAGTGAGCGCAGGAGCGGACAAAATAACCAACGCGGTTTTTACACAGACAGCTGCCGCCAGCGATGCTACCTCCATGACCTACTCATGGAGCAAGGCATCCGGCCCTGGGACGATAACCTTCGGCAGCCCTAATGCCCTCTCAACGACTATCTCGGCGAGTGCGGACGGGGCATACGTCATCCAGTTTACAACTACAGACGCCGCAGGCAACTCGGCTTCATCTACCATGAACCTGACGTGGGATACCACGGCACCAATCTCAGCAATAACCTCGCCAGCCGGCCCTTATGTAAGCGGTGTTTCGTGTACTATATCCGGGACTGCTGCGGACACTCTATCTGGAATAAACAGCGTCCAAATCTCTACGGACGGCGGAACCACTTGGAACCCTGTCAACGGCACGACTTCCTGGAGCTATACATGGACTCTGCCCGCCGACGGCAAATATGTAATCAAGACTCAGGCTACGGACAACGCGGGCAATCGGGAGACTCTGGGTGCGGGTTTGACGCTGACGGTAGATAATAGTAATCCCTCATCGTACGTGACCGCCCCCGCCGCCGGAGATATTTTGTACGGTACTGATACTATTATAACCGGTACGGCAGTGGACTCCGGTTCCGGCGTGGGCAAAGTGGAAGTGTCGACGGACGGGGGCGCCACCTGGAACAATGCGGCTGGCACGACGAACTGGAGCTACACATGGACTCTGCCAGCCGACGGCAGCTACACCATAAGGTCGCGCGCAACGGCTAACTCCGGGCATGTTGAGACACCGGGGGGCGGTATCAACGTAACAGTGGATAATACGACTCCGATTTTAACAAAACCCACTGATATGACGGTGCATCCGGCGCAGTATTCTCCAAACCTGCCTGAATTTGAATGGGTGCCAAATACCTGCGTCAGGTTTAAAGTCTGGTTTTCCGGCAACCCGTATTTCAAAAAAGCCATTAACTTTCTTTCCGATAATAAGGGAATCTCAGGCACATATAATCCGCCAGCGGCTAAATGGAACAGGATTACGAGCCTTGGCAGCGTCATATATTGGAAGGTCGAGGGTTGGACTGCCGATAAGCAGATTCTTCAGAGTAACACTTTAAGGCTCGTGCTCGACGGCGGATATACGAATCTATCGGATATTCCTTCGGTCGATGTTTCAAACATTCCAACGATGGAATGCGATCCAGGCTCCAGCGCGCCAGTATTTGCCGAGTTCGCGGCTGAACCTTATTTTCTCAGGCCATTTAAAATCAAGTCATTAGTAGTGGGTTCAATCGACACATATACTCCGAACACTCCGGCATGGATAAACATCACGAGGCTTGGCTCACAGTTTTACTGGCGATTTGTGGGCAAATTATTGACCGGTGAGACGACATACAGCGATACAAAAACTTCGGTTGTGACCGGAGGGCCTGTTATCAGTGAACCGGCAAATGAATCCGCCGTGAGTTACCCGCTTACCGTATCCTGGGATCCGACCGGCTTTGTAAAGTGCATAGTGCAAGCGAACGCTGCGGCGGATTTTTCCGGCAAGACAATATTGCTTGGTGTGTCTAAAACGGGAAGCCTTGCTTTAAGCGAAAAGGCGTGGTCCAAGCTAAACGCGATCGGAACTAAGGCATATATCCAGATCATCGGTAAGACTTCCAAGAACTTTACTGCCTATGGACAACCTATCGAAATAAACATACAACCGTAAGCGCCTTGCCTTATATAAAGGCATCGCCTGACATTTGAAATAAAGGGGCTGCGGTTTCCGTTGCAGCCCCCTTTTTTATTTTGTCGAAAATTGTCAGGAAACCCCCTATTCAGAGATGGCCCGAACCGTGAAGGATATTGAGTATAGTGGGTAATTCGCGCGGTCAAAAAAAGCGTGAAGGCAGGTTACGTCAGCGTAAGCAGGATACCACGGGACCGTTTCTTGATTACGGTAAGTATTTTCTGGACAGTTGCGCTCTTCCCGTATTCTTTCTCGAACCGCATGGCCACGTCCTCCGCGTCCTTTACAATGCCTTCGGCCATGCCGCGAAGTGTGGCGGTTACCAGCCTGGTTTTGATGCCGACCTCTTCCGCGAATCTCTCCCAGTGACGCGCCTGAACCCAATCAGGCCGGTTCTCTCCGCCGACCTTTATGGCGAGCCTGTCCGTAATGCCTTCGTAGATCGCTGTGCAGAGGAGGTCGTAGAAAGGTGCGAGCCGAGGCCCATCATCAGTAAACAGCAGTGCAAGATTTTTCGCATGTGCGTCGGCGTTGCCGATTAGCAAGTTGAACACCACCCAGTTAAGCAATGCTTTCTGGTCTGCGGCAGGGCTTGCGCCATGCTCCTTTAGCAGGTCAAAGCACCGCTTGGAAGAAGGCCCGCCCTCGCTTTCGTATTTCTGGTCGGGCGAGACTCCGAGCGCCTGGCAGAAGTCCTCCTGGTGCAAGCGGACGAGGTTACCCTGTTCGTCGTGCCGCCTGTCGTAGCGCTCAATGAGGAAAAGCGTGTCCATGCCGTGCAATATCTTGGCATCGGGCACGGGCAGCCCCATCTTTCCCGCGAGCATCATACAGAACGCCTCGTTTTCCACAGTACCTTCAAGTTCGCGGATGGGCGGCTTTAGTATATGCGAACTGGGCGAGCCGCCTTTCGGCAGGTGTATGCGGTCATCCTCGATATAGACCGGGAGCTTGTTCTGTGCGCCCGCCAGTGAAAGGCGCACGCCTTCCTCGCCCGCCAGCAGGGGTCTGCTGGGCAGCGCCTGGACGACCTCGTGAAGCTGGTATTCATCGAGAGGTGTGAATTCGTGCCCAGAGCCGGGCTTCTCGCCTTCCGGCATGACGGACACTGCGCCGGCGCATTCGCCGCCGATAGCCTCAAGGAGGGCGAAATCGTTCCGCTCGGAAATCCCCAGCTTGCGCGCGACAGCCTGACGTATAGCCGCCTCGGGGAGTAGGTTGGAGAAAAATGGGTGCGGAAGGTCGTCCTCGAAAGGCTCCGCCCTCATAGGCAGTGAAAGCGAAAGCGGGACCGCTTTCGGATTTTCAATCCAGCCGGGTGCGTATTGGAAGACGAAACGGCGCCTCTCATCGAGCCAGAGTCTTCCTGCCGGTAAGCCCTGAAAGTAAACAATCAATGTCGCAGCCATTATTTCGTATCCCCAGGCCAGCCGCGCGGGACGACGCGGACCTCCAGCCCCAGACACTTGAGCACCTGTAAGATCTTGCCGAGTTGCACGGTCGGTTTACCGTTCTCAAGCTCGGACAGGAACCTGTTCCCGACCTCGCACAGTGCGGCCGTATCCGCCTGGGTAAGCCTGTCCTTCGCTCGCTTATACTTCACTATCTTGCCCAGGTCGGCGGCATTTTCAATTTTACCGTTAGGTAATCCCTTCATAGCTGTTCTTCCTTAAAGAAAGAAATATTACCTATGGGGAATATTAAATTAAGAAAAAATCTTGTCAATAAAAATGTTACCGAACGGTAAAAATATTTTCAAGGGGGATTGCTGAGATTGCCGGGTAAAAATCTGGGTAAGTATTTGCGGTAAAAATTTTTCAAATACTAACATATGCGCCAGAAAAATGACCTCGTAGCGGGCCGCCAGGTTCGCGTAAGACTCTGCTCGTCCGGTAAAAATCCCGTGTTTTCTTACTCTCTACGTAATTAATTGTAAAAAAAGGTTTTAGCTATTTAGGCACGAGTGGTGCATTTTCAAAAAAGTTGCCAAAAAGCATGAAAATAATTTTCGTAACCGATTGATTTTATTGCGTTATTTAGTTGACTTAGGTGCGTAAACATGTATACTTAAAGCATAAGTAGTTGATTTTATTGATTTTTTTAGCAACAAGGAGGTGCCAAATGGGACAGATGGCGGAGATGCAAAGGATACAGGTGGACTGGACGGCATTCGAGGACGCGGCGGATTCCCGAAAACAGGACGGCGGCATATTCATGAGCCTGGATGGTGGCAGAGCGGGAAACGCCCGAAACTTTCAAGGCAAGACCACCGAGTTCGGCAGGCACGGGGGCGCCAGGGAGTGGAAGCTGGAACTAGGGCTTTACCCGATGGACCCGGCGGCCTGCCTTAATTGCGACCTTCCGAAATGCGCGTACGAGGGACGCAGGGCCTGCCCCTACGTCAAGGCCATCCAGGACGAGCAGGCGGCCCGCCAGCGCGACCGGATGAGGACGAGGTACCAGACAGACCCGGAGTATCGTCGGCGTGCCTTGGAATACGCCAAGCATTACCATCGCCCTTCGAGGGGAGAGGGTGGCCGAAGGCCGGGAGAGGGTGAACCCTCCCCCACCGCCGTCTTCGCCGACCTCCGGCGCCAGGTCTTCGCTTCGAAGCGCGAGAAACTGGCCGCCGAGCAAGCCGCCATGCGCGAGCTATTCCTTTCCCGCAAGCACTCCCACCGCGCCGCCCGCGCGTAACCTCTTTACCCTTCCGACCGGGAGCATTCCCGGTCTTTTTTCGCCGAGTGAAAATACTCGTTTGTGCCAAGGTTAAAACTGTCGTCGCCCAGTTGAGGCTCAGATGGTTCATTGTGAAATGGGGTTAAAAGGAATAAGTGAAGGTAACACCCCTAAGCCTTGGAAAATAACCACTCATCTTAACAAAAATTTTATTGATTTTTACTAAATATCATGTAAGATTAAGCAAATTTATTCTAGGAGGAGGTTGACGTGGTCAAATTCTTATTTGCGGGCATGATTCTCAGTCTTGTAATCTTCTCAGGTTTTCCGACCTACGCCGATGTTAAGAGCGATATGCGTGCTAATCTCCCGATAGGGCAGGTGTTGGGCAACGCGCTCGGGCAGAACCCCACCCCCGCTCAGATTAAAAGCGTGGTTGCCGAGGTTATAAGAGATGGCGGCAATGTCAGGCAGACTGTCAACACGGCCCTGGGTTCCGGGTTGGACGCGAAGGCTGTAATCGCCGGGGCGGTGGCTGGCGGGGGCGATCTTACCGATATATTCGAGGCGGCTCTTGGTGCGGGGTATGACAGTGATTTTGTCTCGCGCGCGGCAAAGAGCGCGGGGGCGTCCGACGATGCCATTGCGTCAGCCATGGCCACAGCGGAAGCGAATATCGGCGGTTCTCCGGGCGCGGGTTTTGAGGCCGCTGAAGGCGGGTTCAATGCATCGGATGTTGCCGGGATTCCTGCCGGCGGCGCGGGCGGTGGAGGCGGCAACGTAAGCAACAACCAGTAGTCCGCAATCTGCAACAAAGCCCAACTCCATCTTTCAAAAAAACCGTAGCAAACGCAAAGGGGGAAACTGATGAAGTTCTTTGCTTCGGCAGTTTTTGCGCTGTTGGTTCTTATATCCGCTCTTGGAATAAATAACGCCTATGCCCTTAATTTCGGCAGAACCACGCTCAACCCCTATATAGACTTCGAGCCGACCTACGACGACAACGTATTCAGGACCAATTCGGCGCCGGTGACGGACTGGTATTTCCTGATTTCTCCGGGTATAAAACTTAACGTCCCGCAGAGGAACAACCTCTTCCAGCTCGAATACAGGGCGGACATTTACAAATACGTGGACACCGGGGACGCAAACGATACAAACGACCAGTACCTCCACGGTGCCGCCGCGTTCAATTTCCCTGGCGGTATGTGGATAAAGGCGGAGGACGAGGCGAACAAGTCCCACGAGGCGAGGGGCGTGGCGAATACCGTGGTGAACAACGGTCAACTGAGCCGCTACTACTCTAACCTCGTAAATGCCGAAATTGGGTATGCGTTCGCGGACCGCTATAAGGTATCGCTCGGCTACCAGAACTTCATCATCGACTATAACCTTCCGCAGGACAAGTTCCGCGACCAGTTCGCGAACGCGGCTACGCTTACCGCCTTCTATCAGCTGATGCCGAAGACCTCCGCCCTTATACAGGGCTCCTACAAGCGCGTCTACCACGACAACGGAAATCAGTCCGTACACGAAGTCGCGCAGACGCTGAACAGTAACGAGTACTGGGCCGAGGGCGGCCTTACCTGGAATATGACCGCAAAGTCCACCGGGACGATAAAGGGCGGCTACGAGTGGAAGATATTCGATTATTCCGGCCAGAAGAACTTCAGGAGCCCGATATTCGAGATCGACCTCGACCATAAGTTTACCGCAAAAACCGCTATAAAACTTACGGGCCTCAGACAGGCTTTCGAGTCGGACGACTCCACATCGGACTACTATACCGCCACGATGGGTTCGGTCGAGTTATCTTACAAGCCCGTGACCAAAATAGAGATAAAACCGCTCGGCTCGTATGCAGACGAGCAATACGCGCAGGACGTGACGGTAGGGACCCAGACCGGCAGTAGAAGGGACAACCTCTGGGATGCCGGGATAAAGGTCACTTACAACATGAACAAATGGGTCGCGATAAGCCTCGGCTATACCCATTCCAAGAGGGTATCGAACTTCACGGTCTACGACTACACCGACAACCTTGCGATGGCAAGTCTTAAGGGCACAATTTAATCAATAATCAGGAGTGAAAAGCAGGTCTAAAAGCAAGATGAAAAATGTAATATCTTTGACGGTGGTTTTTCTGATGTTTCTGATTGTTTTGACAGCCCCTGCAGAGGTCCTTGCCCAGGAATATGTACTTGGCGAGAACGACCTTATCAAGATAACAGTCTATCAAAACGACGACCTCACCACGGTGGCGAGGATAAACGGCGACGATAATATCAGGATGCCGCTAATAGGTGACGTCAAGGTCGGCGGCCTGACAGTGCCTGAAGCGGAGAAGAAGATTGCGAAGCGTCTCGCCGACGGGTTCCTCGTAAACCCGAACGTCTCTATCTTTATAAAGGAATACCACAGCAAGAAGGTAACCATCCTTGGAGAGGTCGCCAAACCCGGCCTCTACGAGCTAACTGGAGATGCGACGCTTCTGGAGATAATCTCGAAGGCGGGCGGCCTCACGGACAAGGCCGGTAACGAGGCCCTTGTAAAAAGGACTATATACAAGAATGGCAAGGAGGAAAATTCTTATATCAGGGTGAACATAGAGGACTTGACCGAAAGAGGGAAGTTGTCGGCGAACATCCCAATTCAGGACAAGGACAATATATTCATCACCAAAGGGGGAGTCATTTACGTTACGGGACAGGTGAAGACGCCAGGTGTCTTTAAATACGAGGATGGTACGACGGTCATGAAGGCGATAGCCCTCGCGCAAGGGCTTACCGACAAATCCGCACCCGGCAGGACCGAGATAATAAGAAAAGAAGGTAACAAGGACGTGCACATACATGCGGGAATGGACACGCCTGTCAAGCCGGGGGATCTGGTGTCCGTCCCTGAAAGTTTCTTTTAATACGGCCGCAATAATGTTGTAACGGTTAACTGTTATTCTTCCAAGTCTTGTGATAGAGAGTGAGCGTTACATGAGCAGAGGTGTAAGATGTTAAGAGAAGACGCAGGAATTCAGGATTACATAAAAATCACATCCAAAAGGCGGTGGGTAATTGTTGCCGTATTTTTGGCAGTATTTTCATCCGTCACGATATATACTCTGACCGCAACTCCTATTTATAAATCTACCGCAAGGGTCTACGTGGATCCCGGGACTCAGAATAATGAGGTGAACCTCCAGCAGGCGCAGGCTGTTGATATATCTTCTTACATCCAGACCCAACTGGGTATTTTAAGAAGCGATTCCATCGCCAGGGCGGTAGTTCAGAAGATGGGTATGGGCAAGACGCAGGCGGTTGGCAGCGGCGGGCTAATGGGTTTCTTTCTCCGGAGGCAGACGGTCATTTCTCCCGAGCAGAGGCTGGAGGCCGCGGTAAACGGCATTAAAAGCAATCTATCCGTGGAAGAAGAAAGGAACAGCAACATAATCAGGGTGAGCTATACCGATACGGATCCGGCGCGGGCCGCAGAGGTGGCAAACGCTGTCGTGCAGGCGTTCATAGAGCGGAACCTCGAAATGAAGGTAGAGCCTGCGCGGGCCGCCATAGCGTGGCTCAACTCGCGGCTTGGCGTGATAAAAAACCAGATGACGCAGTCCACGAACCAGCTCGAAAATTTCAAGAGTTCGAACGGGCTCATCCAGACCAACGGCAATGACTCCAATATTTCGGTGCAGGCGCTGTCCGACTTAAATCAGAAGCTGCTGGCGGATCAGGCCGCGAGGGCGAAGGCTGAAGTTAAATATCAGATGGTCCAGAAGCTTGCAAAGACCCGGGACGGCCTGATGACCCTGCCGGATGTGATAAACGATAAGGTAATCCAGGACTTGAATGGCCAGAAGAGCGCGCTTGACAAAAAGATCGCGGACGCCTCCAGGAAATACGGCCCAAGGCACCCGGAAATGATACGCCTCAGGACCGAGATGGCCACTTTGAATAAGCAGATAAAGCAGGAAGAGAATTTTATAGTTCTTTCGATAAAAAACTCCTATATCGAGGCGTTGAAAGACGAAGAGAATCTAAAAGCAGCCTTTGAACAGCAAAAGGCTAATGCGATGAACTACGAAAAGAGCGCTTCGGAATATGACATAATGAAGCAGGACGTGGAAGGTTCTCGATCCATATACGATGCGGTGCTGAAGAAGTTCCAGGAATCAAGCCTGGCCGGCAGCATGAACATGAGCAACGTTCAACTCCTGGATAGTGCCGTCCAGCCGGAGGCTCCCTTCCGTCCGGACAAAAAAAGAAACATCTTACTGGGGCTTTTTATCGGTCTTATGTGCGGGATTGGCGCTTCGTTCCTGATGGAAATGCTGGACAACACCTTCAAAGCGCCGGAAGACGTGGAGGAATACCTCCATCTCCCCATGCTTGGAATAATTCCCCGAATAAAGAAAATAGAGTCCTTAACGTCCGAATCAAGGGCCTCGGGCATGGAGGCTTTCCGGAATATTCGCGGGAACCTCCTGCTCTCAACTGGGGACAAGGCTCCGAAAGTAGTTCAGATTGTGAGCGCCGGACACTCGGAGGGCAAGACGACTTTTGCGCTCAACGTGACGAGGATTATGGCAGCGGCGGACGAAAAGATAATTCTCATAGATGCAGATTTAAGAAAGCCCATGCTCCACAAGCTTTTGAAGACCGTCAACAAACAGGGCCTGAGCAGTCTTCTTTCGGGCCAAACCGGGCTGAACGATGTAATAATAAAGTCGGGAATAGAGGGGGTGGACGTCATAACCTCTGGACCGATACCTCCGAACCCGTCGGAACTTTTGGGGTCGAAGACCATGAGGGAAAGCATTTTGGAATTGTCGCGCCGCTATGACAGGGTTGTAATAGACTGTCCTCCGCTGGCCGGTCTTGCCGACGCGCCGCTTGTCTCTCCCATGGCCGACGGTATGATATTGATAATTCGCGCCGGCAAGACTTCGAGGGACCTAGTCATAAAATCAAGGAAGAACCTGGAAGCGATAAACGCGCGCATACTGGGCGTAGTATTAAACGATATCCGGGGACGTTCCGACCAGTATTATTACCAGTATAACTATGGTTATTACTTCAACCGAAAAAAGCAGGAAGAGGCATAGCGGAAGGTTTTTTCTAAGCTTTTGGGAGCATTTCGTTGAAGTCACCAAGTTTTCAGAAACTTTTTTTCTGGACCATCCTGGTCCTTATCGCAGTCTCGCCTGTTGCCTTCGGCTCCGTCCATCCGTGGTCTTACGGGGTAGAGTCGTCAATAATCTTTACCCTCTTCGCCGTCTGGCTCTGGACCGGAGAGAGAAAAAGTACACTGACAATTACCTCCACCGCTATTAACTGGATTTTTCCCGTGGCCATCCTGTTTTTTGTTCTGCAGACTATCCCGCTCCCGTCTCCCTTTGTCCGCAGCATTGCCCCCGGCAGGGCCGCCCTCGACTCAGCCGCCGGGGTGGGGGGGGCGACTCCGGGGTTTGAAACCGTTGCGCTTTACCCTTGGGGGGTTGAGCAGCAGGCTTTTTTCCTTACCG
>DAHWTK010000037.1 GCA_027328825.1 Nitrospirota bacterium | reverse complement strand
CGGCGGGCCTTTCAGGGAATACCCTGCCGAAAGGCTCAGGGGAGTGAAGCCAGCGGACGCCCTGAAGCACCCGAACTGGGATATGGGGAAAAAAATAACGATAGACTCCGCGACTCTTATGAACAAGGGTCTTGAGGTAATCGAGGCCAGATGGCTTTTCGATGTCGGGCCGGAGAGAATATCCGTGCTTGTCCACCCCCAGAGCATTATACATTCGATGGCGGAGTTCATAGACGGCTCCGTCATAGCACAGCTCGGAGTTCCGGACATGCGCGGGCCCATCTCCTATGCGCTCGGCTATCCGGGAAGGCTCAAGAAGAATATTCCGGGTCTCGACCTCTCGAAAGTCGGGCGCCTGACGTTTGCTGAGCCGGACATGGAGAAGTTCCCGTGCCTGTCGTATGCCTTCGACGCCCTTGATGCCGGTGGGACTATGCCTGCCGTATTGAATGCGGCGAATGAAATCGCAGTGCAGGCATTCCTTGAAGAAAATATCGGCTTTATGGACATTCCGGCTGTTATAAAAAAGGTCATGGACGGGCACAAACAGTGGGAGCCTTCGTCTGTCGAGGATGTGCTTTCTGCGGATAAGTGGGCGAGAAGCGCGGCGACAAGGCTGGTAAAAGGGTAATTGTGTTAAAATAACACTGAAGATTGTGTTTGTGCTCGCGGGGTGCAAAAAGTTCGTCATTCCCGCCAACGCCAAGGAACACGAATCACGAATACGTTTTTTTTCGGAGGTATCTTGCACAACACGCTTCTTGAGGCCGCTACGGGTATATTCCCCACGGTGTTCGGTTTCCTTGCCGCGGTTGTAGCCCTGGGCCTTCTCATATTCGCGCACGAAATGGGGCATTTCCTCGTGGCGAAACTCTCCGGGGTTTCTGTTCAGAAGTTCTCGCTCGGCTTCGGGAAAAAGGTCGTCGGCTGGAAAATAGGCGAAACGGAATACATGATCTCTATCTTCCCCCTGGGCGGTTACGTCAAGATGCTGGGCGAAGACGAGGAAACAAAGGAACTCACGCCGGAGGAAAAGAAATGTTCCTTCACGGAGCAACCGCTCTGGAAGCGCGCGGCAATCGTTTTTGCCGGCCCATTTTTCAACATTCTGCTGGCGATACTGCTCTGCTATATTCTGTTTCTTACCGGTTTCCCTACGGCGATTGCGAAGGTGGCCGGCGTAGTAAAGGGGAGCCCTGCGCAGGCGGCTGGTTTCAGGCCCGGCGATGTTATAGAGAAAGTAAACGGCGATTACGTGAACGTGTGGGAGGAGGTTTCGGAGTACATAAAGGCCCATCCGGGGCGGGAAATTTCCTTTTCAGTCCGTAGAGACGGTCGGCTTCTGGATATGAATGCGGTCCCGGCGGACGTAAACGGACAGGGCGATGCTGGCCTTATGGGTTCCGTAGTCGTCGGCGCGGTCATGGCCCGTTCACCTGCTGATATGGCCGGGATAAAGACCAATGACCGCATCGTGGCGGTTAACGGTCATCAGGTAGGCTCCTGGATGGACATGGCGAATATCGTGAGGGCGAATCCCGGCAGGCCGATGAACTTTACCATCGAGAGAAACGGCAGGTCCTTTTCCGTCAATATCACGCCGAATTTAAGCAAGGCAAAACCGGGGGAGAAGCCTTACGGCGTCATAGGCGTGGAGATGGGTTCCAACGAGGTCAACATGGCCTACGGGCCTGTGGAATCCCTCAAGCTCGCTTACGAGCGCACGTACATGATGACGAGACTGACGGTGCAGTTCATCGCCCGGCTTATAGGGGGCAAGGAGGACGCAAGCCAGGTGGGAGGGCCGGGAGGTATAATCCAGCTTTCTGCGAGGCAGGCAAGGCAGGGAATCGGAGATTATATAATATTCATCGCGCTCCTGAGCGTGAACCTCGGCATAATAAACCTCTTCCCGGTGCCGATACTCGACGGCGGACTTTTGATGTTTTTGGGGATAGAGGCAATACAGGGCAGACCGCTCTCCATGCGCAAACGCGAAATCGCCCAGCAGATAGGGCTGTTTATGCTTATCGCTCTTTTATTGTTTGCGTCCTACAACGACATAATGCGATGGCTGGGATTTTACCCGATGTGGAAATGATAATATGAAGATTACCCGTAAGAAAACCCGCAGGATTATGCTCGGCGGCGTGCCCATAGGCGGCGGCGCGCCTGTCGTAGTGCAGTCCATGACCAACACCGACACGCGGGACGTGAAGGCGACCGTCAGGCAGATTAACGAACTTGCGAAGGCTGGCTGCGAGGTCGTGCGCGTTGCGCTCCTCGACATGGAGGCGGCAAAGTCTCTCGACAAAATAAAGAAGGCTATATCGATACCGCTCGTCGCGGACGTTCACTTCGATCACCGCCTGGCGCTCATGGCAATCGACAAGGGCGTGGACGGCCTGCGTATCAACCCCGGCAACATCGGCGAGAAGAGAAAAATTGTGGAGCTTGTGAAGGCGGCCAAAAGCCGCGGAGTCCCGATACGTATAGGCGTGAACTCCGGCTCGCTCGAAAAAGACCTGCTTAAAAAATACGGGAAGCCGACGCCGGAGGCGCTTGTCGAGTCCGCAATGAGGCACGTGCGCATCCTCGAAGACCTGGACTTCTGCGATATGAAAATTTCCATAAAGGCCTCCGACGTCCCGACGACCGTGGACGCATACAGGCTGATGTCGAAGACGGCGAAATATCCCCTGCATATTGGCGTAACCGAGGCAGGGACGCTTTTCTCCGGCACGGTGAAGTCCTCCGTCGGCCTGGGGATACTCCTCGCTTCGGGCATAGGAGACACTATGCGCGTCTCGCTCACGGCCAATCCGGTGGAGGAGGTCAGGGCGGCCTGGGAGATGCTTAAGGCCCTGCACTTAAGGCAGCGCGGCGTGAACATAATCTCATGTCCCACCTGCGGCAGGACGCAGATAGACGTAATCAGCCTTGCGCAGGAAGTGGAAAAGCGGCTTTCCCATATAACCAGACCGTTCGATGTCGCCGTCATGGGGTGTATAGTGAACGGGCCGGGCGAGGCCGCGCAGGCCGACATGGGCATAGCCGGCGGCAAGGGTCGAGGGCTTCTTTTCCGTCACGGCGAGGTAATACGTAAGCTAAAGGAGGACGAACTTGCCGACGCCCTTGTGCAGGAAGTCGAGGGGGCGGCAAAACACTAACATGCGCTATTCAAAACTGCTGATACCCACACTGAAGGAAGACCCCGCCGAGGCGGAGGTAATCTCGCATAAACTGATGGTGCGGGCTGGGATGATAAGGAAGGTCGCGGCGGGAATATATACATACCTGCCGCTCGGATGGCGCACCGTGCGCAAGGTCGCCGAGATCATCCGCCAGGAGATGGACGGGGCCGGGGCGCAGGAAATCATGATGCCGGCGGTCCAGCCGGCGGATTTGTGGATACAGTCCGGCAGGTGGGACTTCTACGGAAAGGAACTGCTCCGGTTCAAGGACCGGCACGACAACGAGTTCTGCATCGCCCCGACCGCCGAGGAAGTCATAACCGACCTCGCCAAGAGAGAGGTTAAGTCCTACCGTCAGCTTCCGATGAACCTCTACCAGATTCAGACGAAGTTCAGAGATGAAATCCGTCCACGCTTCGGCCTTATGCGCGGGCGCGAGTTCATTATGAAGGACGCGTACAGCTTCCACAAGGACGTAAAATCCGCCGAGGAAGAATACTGGAACATGTACGAGACGTATAAACGGATATTTACACGTTGCGGCCTTGACTTCCGCGCGGTGGAGGCGGACACCGGGAACATCGGCGGAAGCTTCTCCCACGAGTTCATGGTATTGGCCGAGACGGGCGAGGATTTCATCGCATCGTGCGATTCGTGCGATTACGCCGCGAACGTGGAGAAGGCGGAGTGCAGGCCTCCGGAGCCGATTGACCCAAGCCGCCAGCCGCGCGAGATGCTCGAAGAGGAAGTGGCCGAACTTCCGATTGAGGAAGTCAGCACCCCTGGCAAGAAGACCGTCGAGGAGGTCGCGGAGTTTCTACATGTGCCACTGAAGAAGATAGTTAAGACGCTGATATACAAATTCACTGAAAGCTCAGGCGATAAAGCAGTCGCGGTTCTTGTTCGTGGAGATCATGAAGTTAATGAGATAAAGCTTAAGAAGGTATTAACGGAATTTCTCTGGCACAAAGAACAGGAATTGATTTTGGCAGATAAAGAAACTGTGGAGGAAGTTACAAATGCTCCGCCAGGCTTTGCTGGGCCGGTAGGTCTTAAAGGTCCCACCTGGGTTGCAACTATTGCGGACCATGCTGTAGCTAATATGTCTAATTTCATAACAGGCGCTAACGAGGCTGATACACATTTTAAGAATGTAAATATACGCGATTTCATGGTAGCCGGTTATTTTGACCTCCGCAAAATCACCCCCGGAGACCCGTGCCCGAAATGCGGGACGGGCAAGATTGAGATATTCAAGGGCATCGAGGTCGGGCATATATTCATGCTGAGGACGAAATACTCCGAGGCGATGAAATGCACGTTTTTGGACGAGGACGGGGCCGAAAAGCCGATGATTATGGGCTGCTACGGCATAGGCGTCAGCCGGACGGCGGCGGCAGCCATCGAGCAGAACAACGACAAAAACGGGATAATCTGGCCCGCGCCGATTGCGCCGTATGAAGTTATCGTCCTGCCGCTTAACATGAAAAATGAAGCGATAAAGAATGCGGCGCAGGAAATTTACGAGGAGCTTAAGAAGGCCGGCGTGGAAGTTCTGCTGGATAACCGGGAAGATGTCAGCGCCGGCAACAAGTTCAAGGATGCGGATTTAATCGGGTTCCCCGTAAGCGTAGTTGTTGGCGAGAAGAATCTGAAAGATGGGTTTGTTGAGGTAAAGAGGAGAAGCACCGGAGAGGCTCTGAAAGTTCCAGTATCGGAAGCCGCACGTAAGACCGGAGAAATAATAGATGAAGAAAAAAGTACTGTTGGTAGAAAGCGTCCGTTCAATTCTTGAGCGCCAGGTAGGCCTGTTCGAAAGGGATATTTTCCAGATTCTTACCGCCACAAGTGGCCGCGATGCCATTGAGGTGCACAAAAACGAAAAAGCGGATATAATAATTATGGACCTCCACATGCCGGGCCTGGGCGGCGACGAGGTCTGCAGGACTATCCGTAACGCCCCGGAACTCAGGAACGTATCGATCGTCCTGGTAACGCTTTTAAACAGCCCGGACGAGATACGCCGTTGCAGCGAGGCCGGGGCTAACGATTTCGTAAAAAAGCCTATAGACAAGCATGAGCTTGCCGAAAAAATTGCCAAACTCCTCGGTATCCCCGTAAGGCAGTCGATAAGGATACTTGTAAAGGTAAAAATCGGCGGCAGGCTGGGGGACGAGTTCTTCCTTGCCAATACTGTGGACTTGAGCACGAGCGGACTTCTCTTCGAATGCGACAAAGGCCTGACCGTCGGAGAAGGCATAGAGGTGTCGTTCTTTATCCCGGGCGCGTCGGAATTTAATAGAGTCGTGGCAAGGGCAGATATTATGAGGATTGCTCCGAGCAATACGAAGATGATGAGATACGGGGTGAAATTTGCCGATTTCAAGGAAGGTAACCCCGCCAGTATCGAAAGCTTCATAGCGAGGAAAACAAGGCATTGAATACCTCAAAAATAAAGCCCTATGTGCCGGCTCTTGCCTGGATGGCCGTGATGTTCGTGCTGTCCACATCCTATTTCGGCTCCGCATTTACGAAGCCCATTATTGGCAGCATACTCGACTTTGTCGGCTACAACTACGACGCCTCTTCTCTGAACACGTCGGATTTCATAGTCCGAAAGTCCGCGCACATATTCATCTACGCAGTTCTTGCAGTACTATGGTACAGGGGGGTTATGAAAGGTTCGCGCCTGAATATGCTCAAAGCGGGCCTGACTGTACTCCTTATTTGCGCGTTGTGGGCTTCGAGCGAGGAGATTCACCAGTATCTCGCGGGCGGGCGCGGCGCGGAAGTTTCGGATGTCATCCTGGACTCCACCACATCCGCCCTTGCGATAGCGGTCACAGGATTCATGTCCGGCAGAAAAAAGAAAAACGCCGCACCAAGGCGGCGTTTCAATACGTATTACAAAGATCGGAAGCTTAATTTTTAAGCAACCTTCCTGCCCTTTTCAGGGCTTTCCTTGCCCTTAGTGGTGTACTGGTCGGGGTTCTTGATGAACTTCTGCTGGCAGTCCCTGCTGCAGAAATACATCTTCTTAACGCCGTGCAGTGTATTATACTGGCTGTCTTCCTTCACGTCCATTCCGCATACCGGGTCGGTTTTCATCTTCACCTCCCAATTTTTTATGCCTACTAAAATATTATAGCACAAAAGGAAGATTACGGAGTCAGGCGGAACCCGGCATTTGACGGCACGGTTTCTGCATTCCCCTTTGCATGAGAAAGATTTTCGGGAACGTTTTTCTGGTGAATCTGGAGAATGAAGTATGACATTTTTTGCCTGGATAATATTCATTGCCGCAGCCGTGCTCGAGGTGGGCGGAGACGCCATAATCAGGAAAGGGCTTCGCGGCAGCATAATATGGTTTATCGTCGCAGGCTTCCTGATGCTCGGCTCCTACGGCGTGGTAGTAAACACGGTGAGGTGGGATTTCTCGAAGCTTCTTGGCGTATATGTCGCTGTTTTTGCAGTTGTGAGCATACTGGCCGGACGCTTTGTTTTCAGGGAGAACATCCCGTTTACGACATGGCTCGGCCTTGCGATAATAATTGCAGGCGGCGCGGTAATCCAGGCCGGCGTGCATAATTGATGTGCATTCTGTGCCTTCCTGCCTCTTTTATGTGCATCGATACAAAAAGGTAATACAATTTTGAAGCCCTTCAAAATGTCGGATTATCCTTATTTTCCTTTAAGTTAAATAAGCTGTACCTGTTATTCTCTCCTCCTGGCACGGACATTGTAATACATAAACCGAGCAGTTTCCACTCAAATAGGGAGGAGTAATAACGTGAAGAGCATCAGAAAGCTTGCAGGTCTAATCTTTGCCGCAGGTCTGGTATTGGGCTTTGCCAGCGTTGCTGCTGCGGCTACGGCCCCGGCTCCTAAAGTAGATTCAGGCGATACCGCGTGGGTTCTCATATCCTCCGCGCTTGTCATGCTCATGACGCCGGGCCTCGCGCTATTCTACGGAGGCATGGTCAGGCGCAAGAACGTCCTTGGAACCATCATGCAGAGCTTCATAATTGTAGCGCTGGTGTCGGTGCAGTGGGCGCTGTGGGGTTATTCCCTGGCCTTCGGCCCGGATGTCCATCACATCATCGGGAATCTCTCCTGGTTCGGTCTGAACCACGTCGGACAGACCCCGGACCCGGACTACGCGGCGACTATCCCGCACCAGGTATACATGGTATTCCAGATGATGTTCGCCGTTATTACTCCCGCGCTCATCACCGGTGCCGTGGCGGAGAGGTTCAAGTTCAAGACGTTTCTCGCATTCACCCTTATATGGTGCACGGTGATATATGACCCGATAGCGCACTGGGTATGGGGCGCGGGCGGCTGGATACATAACCTGGGCGCGCTCGATTTCGCGGGCGGCACGGTCGTGCATATAAGCTCTGGAGTCGCGGCGTTCGCGGCTGCGCTTATGATGGGCAAGAGGAGGGGTTATCCGAGGACGCCGATGCCGCCGCACAACCTTACGATGACCGTCCTGGGCGCCGCGCTTCTGTGGTTTGGCTGGTTCGGGTTCAACGCCGGGAGCGCGGTCACGTCCGGCGGCCTTGCCGGGACGGCGTTTGTCGTAACGCACCTTGCTACTGCCGCCGCGGCGTTATCCTGGATGTTCGCGGAGTGGATACACAGGGGCAAGCCGACGGTGCTCGGTGCTGCCTCCGGAGCAGTCGCGGGTCTTGTCGCGATAACTCCGGCGTCGGGTTTTGTCGCGCCCATGCCGTCCATGATAATCGGCGCGGTCGCGGGCGTCCTGTGCTATACGGCGGTATCCCTGAAGCCGAAGTTCGGTTATGACGACTCACTTGACGTTGTGGGCGTTCATGGCGTCGGCGGGACATGGGGCGCTCTCGCAACGGGTCTGTTTGCGACGGTAGCGGTGAACTCCGCCGGGGGCAACGGCCTTTTCTACGGCAATCCCAAACAGCTCGGAATCCAGGCGATAGCCGTCGGGGCGAGCATAATCTACTCTTTCGTCGGCACAAGCATCATACTGAAGATTATGGACGCGCTGATGGGCCTCAGGGTAAACGAGGAAGACGAGGCGGCGGGCCTGGACTACAGCCAGCACGGTGAGTCCGGATACATATTCGAGGATTGACGGAGGCTGCGCTATGAAAAAGATAGAGGCCATAATAAAGCCCTTCAAGCTGGAGGACGTCAAGGATGCCCTGAACAAGGCCGGCATTGCCGGACTTACGGTAACGGAAGTCAGGGGCTACGGACGGCAGAAGGGTCACGTGGAAATATACAGGGGCGCGGAATACGACGTCACCTTCGTGCCGAAGGTAAAAATAGAAGTGGTCGTGCAGGATGCCATTGTGCCTGAGATATTGAAGGTAATAGAGGAGACGGCCAGGACCGGAAAGATTGGAGACGGCAAGATCTTCGTCATGGCCGTCGAGGAGACGCTGAGAATACGCACCGGAGAGCGCGGCGACGCGGCTGTATAGGTTTTTTATGCACGAAAGATATACGGATTCTGAGATTACGGTTGCGATACGGGAGGACGGGGACTACAAGCCCGCCTCCCCAAGCCTTCCCGCCAGGAAATATTATCTGGAGACTGAATCCTACAGGTGGAACGTATATCTCTGGGAATATGAATTGAAGGAAACCGGCACACCGCTATTCATGGCCCGCGCGGACGAGGGTTTCTCCGCATACGGCTTCACGAGGAACGAGGCGTTAAACGGTATAGCGGACATCATGGGCAAACATGTGGAATCGTTTTCAGCCGTCCAGCCTGAGGTAAGCCTTGAAAAAGTGCGGCATTACCTGGACAAGTCGGATGTCGAGCGCGAAACAAGAAAACCCCGCCGAAAAAAGTAAATAGAACTGAAATAAAATTCTCCAAAATACTCCGTTGCCACTCCCTGCCTTTTCTGGTATGATTCTTGCTCTATTTTCCCTGCAAATCATTCAATCCGGAGAATCACCAGATGCACAAGCTTTTATCAAACATATATTACGAAGTCCGCGAACCGAGGATGAAATGGGACGATATAGGCGGGTTTGAGGACATAAAGACCATATTAAAAGAGATGGTCTGTCTGCCGCTCACAAAGGGCCAGGAACTCCTTGATATGAATGTGGAAATCCCCTCCGGCGTGATGATATGGGGGCCTCTCGGCGTCGGCATAACGATGCTTGCCGAGGCCTGCGCGTCCGAGGCAAATGTCGGATATGTCTACATTTCCGGGCAGGAGATGCTCGGCAAGCCGGAGGCCCTAAGGCGCGCGTTCCACGAGGCCCGGCACGAGGCCCCGTGCGTTCTTTTTATCTCGGATACGGAGTGGCTCTGCCCCAGGAAGGGTGCGGACTACGAGTGGGAAACCGGGAATTTCCGCGGTATTCCGCCTACTTTTGCCGACAGGGAGCTCTCCGAGGCATTCATACAGGAAATAGACCAGCTACATGGCGTCCGGGATGTGGCGCTGGTAGGCTCCTGCTACAGAATAGACACGGTAGACCAGGCGATTATCAAGGAAAAACGCAGGTTTAACCGCAAAGTTTTCATGCACCCGCCAACGGTGGATGACCGCAGGGGCATCCTGAACGTATATTTTGAAAAAATGAAGCTTTACGAGAAAGTGGAGGACGAAGTAACAATAGGCCGCCTGGCCGAATTGACAGAGGGATACGTCGGCTGGGACATCGAATCTCTCTGCAAACGCGCGGGGTTATCCGCCGTGAAATCCGGCGAAAAGATTATAGGCATGAGGCATTTCGAGGCGGCGCTGAAGGAGATAGAACCCTGGCTGTCCCCCGGCATGACCAGAAAATACTATGATCTGCGAGACCGGGACTGTCCGCACCACTACGCATTCTAAAAATAAAACTGCCCGAGCTGCCTGTTTTTTTCCTTTGCCTGCTTCCTTTCAATGGAAAGAAAGTAGGTTTTTGCCAGGATAGACAATATCCTGCCACCGGGGGCGACAGGCGCGGAGCGCCGTGGCACTGTGCAATAACGCGCACCTGCTTGCGGGAATTTCATCAGTTATGATGCGGCTTCCGGGCCTGGAGACTGTATCTTATTGATAATAAAGGTTTAAATAAATATAGCGCATATCTTGTGTTGGTTCGGTTTTTGCATACTTTCATTAGGGGAACCTGTTTTACCGATTGACGAGTAAGGCCGGTTCTGTTAACAATTAAGAATCAACGGGGTAGTGATAGTGAAGAGTGGAAGGTCTGAGAGAGCCGAAAAGGTTTTCGTTCGTTTTAAGATTGCCGTATTTGCGGCTGCGGCAGTGGCTATTGTCCTGGCGTTAGTCGGTCTTGGGGGATGCGCGACTTCCGCAGGCCAGTCTGCCGGGACGGCTTCGAGTTCCGGCGTCCGAGGCGTTGTGACGACACCTGTCGAAGGCGCATACATATTTGTTTATGAGAAAGGCGCCGAACCTCACGGCCCGCCTTATGTGATGTCCGAGCCGACAAAGGCCGACGGCAGCTTCGAGGTCGGCCTGCCGGACGGCGAGTATACGATAGTTGCCCGCAAGCACAAAGACGGAGAGCCCGGAAGTCCGCTCAGGGAGGGCAAGGACAAGAAAAGCCCAATGGTGGACATCGTCGTGAAAAAAGGCGTGATCCAGGCGCAGAACCTCGTCATCAGGACAAAGGAAGACGATAAAAAATATTTCGGCGCCTGGGCGCCTTCCGATACGTCCATATCCGGCAAGATACTGGACGGCGACGGCAACCCGATGCAGGGTTTCCGCGTGCAGGTATACACCTATGCGCAGATGTCCGAGAGGCCGAAATACGTATCTGACAAGACGGGGCCGGACGGTAAATTTGTAGTATACCTCCCCAAGGGCGGAACTTACTACCTCCAGGCGCGGGACACTTTCGGCGGCCCTCCGAAGGTGGGTGATTTTTACGGCAGATACGATGAAGGGACGGTCGACCCGTCGGGTGTTATGCTGAGAAAGGGTCAGAAAATAAAAGACATAGATATAACGGTGCACAAGGTCTGGTGATTTTTTAAATCCTGAAAGGAGGGTTTTATGAAGATTATGGGCAGACTGATGATGCTGGCCCTGCTGGTCGGGCTGGTCGTCTACGCCGCATCCGCCAATGCGGCAAAGAACTTCCACTTCTTCCAGAATGTGGCGAAGGAGGCGGGGGTTGACGACAACGGACACGGCAAGGGGGTAATACTTTTCGACTACGACGGCGATGGCCGGGTCGATATTTTCAAGTCAAACAAGGGCGGACATAACGTCCTTTACCACAACAACGGCAACGGCACGTTCACAAACGAGACCGTGAAGGCCGGGCTGTGGGATACCGGTTTCTCGATGGGCTCCGTAATGGGCGACCTCACGAACGACGGACACGAGGATCTCATCGTCGCCAAGGGCGGAAGGTTCGAGGTGGATTCCGTAAAGGTCTACAAGGGCCTCGGAAACGGCAAGTTCAAGGACGTTACCGAGTCCTCAGGTCTCGCGGGCTACAAGGACTTCACATATGGCGCCCTTCTCTGCGACTTTGACCACGACGGCAAGCTCGACCTCTTCCTCTCCAATTACGGCGTGGGCAAAAAGAACAGGCTTTTCCATAACGAATCCACTCCCGGCCATATCAAGTTCAGGGACGTAACGCGCCAGGCCGGCCTCGGCAACGAATACGGCTGGAGCTGGAGCGCGCAGGCCGTGGACGTGAACGAAGACGGCTGGGACGACCTCTATGTCTGCCGGGGCCGCTACCCCGCAGGCGAGCCTAACAAGCTCTACTTAAACGTCAGCACGCCGGGGCACATCAGGTTTGCAGACTACTCCAAGCAGTCCGGACTCGACGACCCGAACTGGACGCTCGGCGCCGCCTGGGCGGACTATGACCACTCCGGCCACATGAGCGTCTATATCTCGAACTACGTCGGCCCGAACAGACTCATGCACGGCGACGGAACAGGGCACTTCACTGAAGTCACCCACTTCGCAGGACTTGACGACAAGCCCGACCACTGGGGCAAGGGCCCGTGCTGGGTAGATATCAACAACTCCGGCTATCCCTCTCTTTACGAGGCGGACTGCAAGTTCGCGAGCCAGCTTTACTTAAACGACGGCAACGGCAAGTTCACGAACATCACAGAGCAGAATCCGGATTGCAAAATGACTGCCTTCCGCAAGAAAGGCGTGGCCTGCGGCGACATCTACGGCAACGGGTCCCTCGACCTCTACGTCGTAAACTGGGCGGAGCCCGCCGCGCTTCTCAAGAACCTGAACGTCAACAAGAACTGGATAGAAGTTGACGCCAAGGGCACCATCAGCAATATGGACGGTGTCGGCACCAAGATACGCATATTCGACACCGGACACATGGGCGACATGAGGCACTACAGGGGTATGAGCGAGGTCCAGACGGCGACCGGTTTCTGCGCACAGAACCCGCTTACCCAGCATTTCGGCGTTGACCACAGGCGCAACTACGACATCGAAGCGGTATTCCCGAGCGGACTTATAGCCTATAAGCTTAACGTCCATACCGCCCAGAGGATAAAGATTGTCGAGCCGAGGTCGATGGCCATGCAGAAGAAACTTTACCCGATGGCCCTGGCTTCCAGGGGTCTCAGGTATCCGCTCTCCGTTGCCGTTGCCGCGCCTTATAATCCCGGCATGAGCGACGTGTTCAATGCGAGCGCCTGCGCAAAGTTTTAGGGTGGGCCAGGCTGGATGGGGCAAGGATTGCGCCGCCCTTACCCGCATCGAATTTTTTCTGAACCGGGCCGGGGGCAGAGTAATCATGAAAGCGCCCCTTATATGGACAAAATGAAATGAATCAGCCGCCTATGGGTAAATTCAGCCCGTAGGCGGCCTGTTTTTGTAACGCCGACACTATACGGCCTGGAGCGACATGAAAGTTTCAGCAATTAAAAATGCGACAGCGCTTTTCCTCGTATGCGTCCTGTGTCTTTTCGCTTTTCCTTCCGCCTTATTTGCCGCTCAGGCAGGTTTTGTTACCGGAAGAGTAATGTTCCACGCAAAGCCTGTGCCTGGCGCGACGGTATACGCATATACCGACCCGGCTGAGCTTTTCAGGAAGGAATCCGCACCGCCCGTAACCAGCGGCCCTGACGGTAGGTTCAAAATGAAGCTCCCGCGCGGAGAGTTCTATCTCGCGGCGATGAAAAAGCTCGCCGGGCCGGACAAGGGCTCCGACGCCAGTCGATTGGCCGACGCCGGTCGCCCGGCCCCCGGAGACCTTTACGCATTCTATGGCGGGAATCCAGTTGTAATAGACCCGTTCCGGAAGGCGAAAATCACCATAAACCTGATGGTAAAACCCAAAAACAGGGAGACTACCGTCTGCAAGGAGAAAGAAAAGGGCGGCATAGAGGGAACTGTTACCCTTGACGGCAAACCGCTCGACGGCGTGACGCTTTACATATACCTCGACTCCGACAGCTCGTTCAGGGGCCTCGGGTATTACATGTCCCCGCCGACGGGCGTGGATGGCCGCTTCAAGATGCGGATGAACGAGGGGACATATTACCTCGTGGCGAGGAAACGGATGAACAGGGAGGTAACCGGCCCGCTCAAGGTAGGAGATTACTATGGCTACCTCGACGTAAATCCGCTCGTGGTGCATAAGGGGAAGGTATTGCATGTAGAATTTCCCGTGATGATGAAAGTAGAGAAGGCCGCGCCGGGCGGGCAGGGATTTACCATCGTCTCCGGGACTATCAGAGATAAAGCGGGTAAACCGCTTAAAGGCATGTATGCCTGCCTGTATAAAAACGACACGATGACAAACCGGCCCGCTATAGTCTCCGGCAAGACCGGAGACGATGGGGTATTCAACCTGGAGGTGCCGTTCTCCGGCAAGTACTACCTCGGCGCAAGGAGCGTCCTCGGCAAGCCGGTTGACAACGGCCAGTACTGGGGGCGCTACGACGGGGATCCTGACCATTCCGTAGTCATCGAGGCCGGGAAGACCGTCGGCGGTCTCGACATAACGGCGGATGTGGTGGGCGGAAAATGATTTACTTTCTCCCGTCATTCCCGCGAAAGCTGGAACCCGGCGGCTTTAAAATAAGGGAGGACACACCGGTGCTCCCCTGCCATATCGTAGGGGCAGCCCCTCGTGTCGGCCCTTTTTTCAGTTTAATTGCAATGTTCCTGATTTCCATCCTGTTTATTTCTTCCGCAATCGCTTCCGAACAACCTGTAATATATAAAAGCGGCGATATATTAAAAACCAATACCCTGTGGAGCGGAACTGTCCTGGTAGACGGCGTTGTATTCGTGCCGGAGGGCGTGACGCTTACAATCGCGCCCGGAACTACCGTGCTCTTCAAAAAAATTGTCTCGACACCCGAAGAAGCCGGAGAAGCGTCCAGGATATTGATCCCCGGCAGCGGCATACGTGTGGAAGGGAAGATTATCGCCGAGGGCGAAAAAGGCAGCGAAATCACCTTCACTTCCTCCGGAAAAACGCCAAAACCAGGCGACTGGGGCTGTATTTTTCTCGACCAC
>DAHWTK010000036.1 GCA_027328825.1 Nitrospirota bacterium | reverse complement strand
AGCGCCCTCAAGAGAAACTCTTTCTCCACCTCGCCGAGTACGCCTTCAAGTTGTATCCCACTGTCAGGAATCACGTCCGGAACTGGCCCCACCCGTCTTCTACGCTCTCCCCTGAGATCCGAGGGGAGGTGGTCTGCGGTTATAAACACTCCTTCGCTCAAGGTGCAGGCGCGTTCCATCACATTTTCCAGCTCCCGAACGTTACCATTCCAGGCGTAATCGGTAAGGAGCGCCATCGCCTCAGGGGTAATCCTCATCGAATCGCCGTCCTTGCAGAATTTCTTCAGGAAATGCTCGGCCAGCGCCGGAATGTCCTCCTTCCGCTCCCTCAAGGTGGGCAGGTGTATCGGTATGACGTTCAACCTGTAGAAGAGATCTTCCCGAAAATTGCCATTCGCTATCTCTTCTTTAAGGTCCCGGTTCGTGGCGGCGATTATCCGGACGTCGACTTTTATATCCACCGTCCCGCCGACCCTCTTGAACTCCCTCTCCTGGAGCACGTGCAGAAGCTTTACCTGAAAGGTCTGTGTCGTCTCCGCCACTTCGTCGAGGAAAACGGTGCCACCCTGCGCAACTTCGAAAAGGCCAGCCTTGTTCTCGACCGCGCCCGTGAAAGAGCCCTTGACATGTCCGAAAAGCTCGGATTCCAGGAGCTGCTCCGGCAACGCGCCGCAGTGGATATACATGAAGGGCTTGCCGCGCCTGCCGCTCAGATTATGAAGAGCGCGCGCCGCAAGTTCTTTCCCGGTGCCGGACTCGCCTGTGATAAGCACCGTGCTAGCCTTGTCGGCGACCTTAGATATAAGCTCGAACACGCGTTCCATCGCCGCGGAATGCCCGATGAAGTTCTGAAACCCCTTCTCGACTTCAAGCTCCCGCCTGAGCAGGACGTTCTCCTCGCGCAGTTGTCGCTTCTCCAGTGCGTTTTTTACGACGAGTTTTATCTCGTCAACCTTGAACGGTTTCATTATGTAGTCGTAAGCGCCGTGTTTCATTGCCTCTATGGCGCTCTCCGGGGTGGCATATGCCGTTATAAGGACGACAACAGTCTCCGGCGATTGTTCCTTTACAACCTTCAGCAGGTCGATGCCCCCCATGCCCGGCATCCTGACGTCCGTTATTACGAGGTCGAATATATCCTCTTTCAGGAGCTTCGCCGCCTTCTGGCCGTTCTCCGCCGCGATGGGCACGTGCCCTTCCCTTTTCAGCATGATAGACAGGAAATCCCGCATGGATTTCTCGTCGTCAACTATAAGTATCCTGCCCATTTCAGGCCGCCCTCCCGACAGGTATTTTCACCGTAAACCTGCTCCCTTTGCCAGGCTGACTCTCCACGCTTATTCTGCCACCGTGGTCTTCCACAATCCGGTATACAATCGAGAGCCCGAGCCCGGAACCGCCCTCTTTTGTGGAATAAAACGGATAGAATATTTTGTCCATATCTTCCCTTGGTATGCCGGAGCCGGTGTCTTCCACAATTATACTGACATCGTTTCTGCCCTGTATAAGTTTTATAGTTACAATCCCAGGCCCGGAAAGCGACTGGACGGCGTTAAGCGCCAGGTTTAGAAGCACCTGCCGCATCTGCCCCTGGTCCGCCAGGATTCGCGCCGGGCCTTCAGGCATATCGAGCATAAGGTTCGCGTCTTCCGCGAATTTTCCCCCGCTCTTTATGAGATTTGCAGTATCGCGGATTATCTGCGCCATGTCGCATTCTTCCATCACGGGGACCTTCGGCCCCGCATATATCAGGAACTCGGTCACTATCCTGTCCAGGCGCTCCATCTCGTTTAATGCGATGTCCATCAGGTTGAGGTTGTCGCCGCTTAAGGATAGTTCCTCCTTCAGTATCTGGAGTGAACCCGAGAGAGACGCCAGGGGGTTCCTTATCTCGTGTGCCATCCCGGCGGAAAGCTCGCCGATAGCGGCAAGCCTGTCCTTCTTCTTTATCTCCGCCTCCATTTGCTTTATGGGCGTAATATCCTGAAATATACAGAGCAGACCGCCATAATCGCCCCTTTCGTTCCTGAGAGGCGAGATTGTCAGCCCAAGCGTAAGTGTCCCGTCTTCTCTTTCGAACGGGATCTCGCAGCGATACGGGGCCGTTTTTGAAGACCCAACCTTAAGGAACCATTGAAACTCGGGTATTCTGAATATCTCATCGAGGGCGCGCCCCTGGACTTCCTCGAATTTAAGCCCGGTTATCTCGCAGGCGGCGTTATTGAAGGCGCCTATTCTACCGTCCGGGTCCATAGTTACCATCCCGTCGGCCATGCTTCGGACAATATTCTCGTTCAACGCCTGGAGTTCGCGCAGGTCGAGAGCCTTCTCCGCCAGTTCTTCGCGCGCCGCCTTCAACCTTACAGATAATGTGCTGGCGAGAAAAGCGACCGTATAAAACGCGATAAAGTTCAGGAATATATTATATAAAAGCTCGCCGTGCGGATAAAATCTGCCCGGTGAGGACGCCAGAACGCCGTAATACTGGAGGTCCACCAGTGTTCCGTAGGCTATGCCTGCAAGGGACGCAATCAGAAACGCCCCCCGCCTGAACAGCATAATCCCGGCGGCAATTATGGAAAAAAAGTAGGTGAAAGAGAACGCGCTGTCTATGCCCCCTGTGGCGAAGACTATGCCGGTCTCAAGCCCCAGGTCGATGAGTATCTGGGCGTAAGTAAGCGGGACAAGGCGCTTCATCCTGTTGAAAAGGATGGAGTAGGATATGGTAAGGATATAGGTGGCGATTATAATGAAATATATCGAGCGGGGGACACTGCTGGACTGGTAAAACTGAAGAACAACCAGCGAACCAAGGAGGAGGGTGACTGTCGTCACCCTCAGTATCATAAGCCATTTTACCTTTGGCCTGAGCTCCCGGTCGTCAAAACCGGCTCCGCCAGGGGCGGCGCTTTCGAGCGCCATCAGCCTACTACGTCCGCCAGGTGGAATATTGGCAGATACATTGCTATGATGATGTAGCCGACGGAGATGCCAAGGAAGACCATAAGCGCAGGCTCAAGGGCCGCCGTCATGGCCTCGACCGCCGCATCCACCTCATCGTCATAAAAATCGGCGATCTTCGACAGCATCGCGTCAAGGGCGCCGGTCGTCTCGCCGACAGAGATCATCTGCGTGACCATAGGCGGAAAGACCTTGGAACGCAAAAGCGGCTCCGAGAGCGTCTTGCCCTCGCTGATGCTGGCGCGGGTATCCATGACGGTATTCTCCACGACCTTGTTGCCTGCGGTCTTGGCGACTATCTCAAGACCGTCCATGATGGGAACTCCCGCGGCCATCAGCGTACCCAGGGTGCGTGTGAATTTAGATACGGCGACTTTCCTTATCAAAGGCCCGATTATCGGCGCGTTAAGGAACATCCTGTCCATAGCCAGCCGGCCCTTTTTTGTGGCGTAATATTTCTTGATGCCGACAATAGAGGTGCCGAGGAGAATGAGGATTGGCACCATTTTTTTCCAGTTGGTCATGAACTTACTGATGTTGATGACCATCTGGGTCGGCCCGGGTAGATGTCCGCCCATGTCGGTAAACATTTTGGCGAACATCGGGATGACAAATATCATGAGGACAGCTATGACGCCGACCGCCACGGTCATGACTATCGAGGGATATACCATGGCAGATTTTATCTGCTTTTTTATCTTCATGTTCTTTTCGATATAAACCGTCAGCCTCCCGAGGATGGTGTCGAGAATACCGCCCACCTCTCCCGCCGCGACAAGGTTCACGTACAGGTCGTTGAATATCTTAGGGTGTTTTCCAAGGGCGTCCGCATATGTTGAACCGGCCTCGACATCCTTCCGGATCTGCCCTATAGTCGTCGCCAATATTTTATTCGGAGTCTGCTTCTCCAGTATCTCAAGACACTGCACCAGGGGCAGCCCGGCGTCTATCATGGTCGTGAACTGCCTGGTAAAGACGATAATGTCCTTGTCCGTCACGCCGCTGCCGAACGTCGGCAGTTTTATCTCCATGCTCATGCCTGATTTGGAGTTTATGGACGTGACAACGATTCCCTGCTTGCGGAGCAGGGATATCGCCTCGTCCTTGTTAGAGGCGATGGTTTCGCCTTTGGCGGTTTTCCCGTCCCTCCCCTTGCCGGACCACGTGAATGTAAGAGTCGAGGCCATACTTATCCTCCTTCCAGATACTATTTTATTATCGCGGTTTGCCCGCCGGAGTATCCCCCTTGGCTGTCATCCCAATGAATTCATCCGGGACCGGGCTTCTGCCCAGCGCTTCGTCATACGATATGATCCTCTTTGCGAAGAGGTCGTATAAGGCCTGGTTCATGGTCTGCATGCCGAACTTCGCCTGTCCGGTCTGCATCGAGGAATAAAGCTGATGTATCTTATCCTCGCGTATAAGGTTTCTTATCGCGGGGGTTGGTATAAGCACCTCGGCGGCCATAACACGCCCCTGGCCGCTCATCTTCGGTATAAGCTGCTGCGCTATAATTCCCTCAAGGACGAAGGAAAGCTGGGCGCGAACCTGCGGCTGCTGGTGCGGCGGGAATACGTCTATTATCCTGTTTATCGTCTGGACGGCGGAGTTGGTGTGGAGCGTCGCAAGAGCGAGATGGCCCGTCTCCGAAACCGTCAGCGCCGCCTCCATCGTCTCCAGGTCGCGCATCTCGCCTATCAGGACAATGTCCGGGTCCTGCCTCAGGACGTATTTCAGCGCCTGTTTGAAACCCTTTGTATCTGCACCGACTTCTCTCTGGTTTACAAGCCCTTTTTTGTGCTGGTGCAGGAACTCTATGGGGTCTTCGACGGTTATTATATGCTCATGGCGTTCGGAATTTATCTTGTCGATCATCGACGCGAGAGTCGTGGACTTTCCGGAGCCCGTTGGGCCGGTAACGAGTATGAGACCTCTCGATTTATTGACAAGCCCTCCGACCGTCGCCGGGAGGTTCAATTCATCCAGCGCGAGTATCTTGAAGGGGATCGTCCTTATGGCCGCGGCAACGGCGCCCCTCTGCAGGAACACGTTCGCCCTGAACCGCGAAAGGCCCTTTATGCCGAAAGAGAGGTCGAGCTCGTCGTTCTCCTCGAACCTGTGCTTCTGCACGTCCGTCAGGATGCTGTAGCATATCTGCTTGGTCTCCGCGGCTGACAGCGGCGGAAGGTTCATCGGGACGAGCTGGCCGTCTATGCGGAGCTGCGGCGGCGAACCTGTCGTTATGTGCAGGTCAGAAGCCCCTTTGTCTATCATCGTCTGAAGCAGTTGGTGCAGATTTGCCATTGTATTAATCTCCGAAAGTAACCCTCAGCACCTCTTCTATGGAAGAGACGCCCTGCTTTATCTTGGTGAGGCCGCTCTTGCGAAGCGACTTGCAACCTTCGTTCAACATGCACTTCTTTATTTCCGTAGCGGTGGCGCCCTCGAGTATCAGTTCCTTTATTCCCTCGGATACGGGCATGACTTCGTAGAGAGCAACGCGGCCCTTGTAGCCCGTCCCGCCGCAGATGTCGCAGCCGTGTCCCTTGTACGGCACAACCTCCTTCGCCTCCTCCTCGGTAAAACCTACATCTATCAACGCCTGTAGCGGGACTTTCTCCGGCTCCTTGCAGTTCTGGCATACCCTCCTGCAGAGTCTCTGGGCCAGGATAAGTATCGTGGAAGACGCGACAAGGAACGGCTCTATGCCCATGTTCAAAAGACGGTTAATCGTAGACGGCGCATCGTTCGTGTGGAGCGTGGAAAGCACGAGGTGGCCGGTAAGGGCGGCCTTGACCGCTATCTCGGCGGTCTCGTAGTCGCGTATCTCGCCGACCATTATTATATCCGGGTCCTGCCTCAGGAACGAGCGAAGGGTCGCGGCGAAATTAAGTCCTATCTCGTCTTTCATCTGGACCTGGTTAATCCCCATCAGGTTATATTCGACAGGGTCTTCCGCCGTCATGATATTAACGTCTATTTTATTGACGTTCGATAGTGCGGAATAGAGCGTAGTGGACTTTCCCGAGCCTGTGGGGCCGGTAACCAGCACCATCCCGTAAGGACTGTTTATGGCCTTGACGAAATCCGCCCCGGCCCTTTCCTCGAAACCCAGTTTGCCGAGGTCTAACTGGAGATTCCCCTTGTCGAGGATTCGCATGACTATTTTCTCGCCGAAAAGGGTCGGAAGCGTCGATACGCGGAGGTCAACCTCCTTGCCCTTCAGCTTGAGCTTGATTCGTCCGTCCTGCGGAAGCCTGCGCTCGGAGATGTCGAGCTCGGACATGATCTTCAGGCGGGACGTGAGCGCCGCCCGAAGCCTCATCGGCGGCTGCATGGTCTCGTAGAGCACGCCGTCAACCCTGTAGCGCACCCTGAAGGATTTCTCGTACGGCTCTATGTGTATATCGCTTGCGCCTTTTGCAATAGCGTCGGTAAGGATGAGGTTGACGAGTTTTACGACGGGCGCGTCCTCGACGGCCTGCTTCAGTTCGCCAAGGTTTACGTCCTCCTCTTCCTCCATGACAAGGTCCACGTTCTCGTCGCCTTCCTTGAGCGTGGCCATGACATCCTGGAGGGCTTCAGCGGTGTCGTAATACTTGTTTATCGCGGCCTTTATCCCGCCCTCGGACGCCACTACCGGCTCTACGTTATATCCCGTCATAAACTTGACGTCATCCAGGGCGAAAACATTGGACGGGTCCACCATCGCTATGGTTATGGTGGCGCCGGTCCTGTTTATGGGCATTATCTGGTATTTCTGGACTACGTCGGAAGGGATAAGCTTGCAGAGTCCCTGGTCGATTTCAAGTTCCTGGAGGTTTACCGCGGGAATGCCGTATTGTTTGCTTAGGAATATTATGAGCTTGTCTTCGTCGATAAAACCGAGCTTGACGAGATTGGAACCCAAACGCCCGCCGTCCTTCTGCTGAACGGCAAGCGCCCTTTTGAGTTGTTCGTCCGTAATCATATTGGCGGACACAAGCAACTGTCCGAGCCTGCCAGCCATTATAGGTTCTCCAAAGACGCGTAACGCTCGAAATTAACGACTAATTTTATGTTACACAAGGCTTTTATGTCAAGGACAATCGGATTTCAGAGAGCCGCCGGCATATTAATTCTTTTTAATGCTCCCCCAGCCCCTGCTTTAACGCATCCCGCATAACCTCGACAGGCGGGGAGACATTCAGCCAGTGCTCGAAAGCTAACACACCCTGGTGCAGGAGCATCCCAAGGCCGTTCAAAACCCTGCCCCCCGCATCTTCTGCGGCGGCCATCGCGGCTGTCCTGGGCGGGTTGTATATTATATCGCAGAACAACTGGCCCTTTTTAAATGAATACGCCGGAAAAGGCAGAGGGTCGCCTTCACGCATCCCAAGCGGAGTCGCGTTTATCACCAGGGCGCAGGAACGGATAAAATCCGGGTCGAGAGGTTCCGCGCGGGCCGCGTCCTTTTTCAGCGCGGTGTTGAGGTCGAGCACCAGCTTGTCCCTCTTCGGGCCGTCCACGTCATACAGAAAAACCGGGCCTGCTCCCGCATTCACGAGGGCGAAGGCTATACCCCTTGCGGCCCCGCCCGCCCCGCATATGAATACGTTCTTTTCTTTCGGGTCGAATTTGGCGTCGTCCTTGAGCGACTTCACGAACCCCCGCCCGTCGGTGTTGTAGCCGGTAAGAATCCCGCCCCTGTTCACGATAGTATTTACCGCGCCGAGGACCCTCGCCTCCTCGTCCACCTCGTCGAGGAATTCGATGACGTTCTCCTTGTGCGGGACGGTAATGTTAGCTCCGGCAAAACCCATCGCCCGAAGCCCTGAGACGGCGCCCTTAAGGCCGTTTGGCCGCACATGGAACGGCACGTAGACGCAGTCCATTCCGAGCGCGTCGAAGGCGGCGTTGTGCATGGCCGGAGAGAGCGTGTGTTCGACAGGGTCGCCGAATATGGCGACTACTTTCGTATGTCCGGAAATTTTCATAAGACCTCCATAACTATCCCAAAAATACTTAATGATTCTTTAATATCTTTTTCGTGAAAAATATTCCACTCAAAAACTCCATGCCTAATATAATAGCTATTAACAAGTTCCCAATAAATCGCGCAGCATCGAATCCACTTGATGTAGCTGCCCCATTTATGGGGCGCATTTAAACCCGCCTGATAAATCAGGCAGCTACAAATACATTAAAGCAGATTCTTCGCTTCACTCAGAATGACAGTATTGCCTCTATTAATCCTTTCGCCGTCGGCTCCGTCATAATTATTTTCATCCCCGCCTCGCGCTCCACGTCCTTTGGCGTAAGGTCGTCCAGGAAAACGCCCGCGCCGTCCCGCATGGTAATGGCGGGGATAATCGCCGCGTCCGCTTTTCTGCCTTTCAGGGCCGCGATTATATCACTGCCGGACAGAAGCCCGGCAACCGTTACCTTCTCTCCGAATAAATTATTTTTTACCGGCAGGACGGAAAGTTTCAGGCCGGTCATCGCTTCGATTTCCTTTGCGATATTTTTCAGTATCGGCGCGAATGATTTGCCGGTAATTAAAAGGATTTTTCTGATTTCATAACGCCCACCCTGCCCCCCTCTTATCTTAAGAGGGGGGTGAAGGCGGATTCCTCGCGGAGCCTGCCCTGAGCGAAGCTGAACTGGCTCGGAATGACAAGCCAATGAGAGGCCTCTCTTCCCGAGTCGTTTGAAATCATCCAGAAAATCCCGCACCAGCCCGACACCGTTATCCATCTGCGGATAGCCGTCATATTCCATTGCCGGCGGCAAATCCCGCCCGGCCTTCATGTAAAACTCGTCAGATGGATAGACGAAACTTACGCCGAATTTCCTCCTGTATTTTCTGCGAAACGGCGAAAGAGCGTCAAGGAGACCCGCGGCTTCCCTCTTCGTGAACGTGCGAAGCGGATACAGTTTTTCTCTGTGCCTCGTAAGCCCTACCGGGACTACAGCGAGCGAGAGCACGCCGGGATATAATGCCGCAAGGTCTTCGGCGGTCTTTACAAGCGCCGCTCCATCGTTTATGCCAGGGGCGACAACGGCCTGCGTATGGAGCCTTATGCCGCCATCCGTTAGTTTTTTTATGCCGTCAAGTATCGACGGGGCCTTGCAGTTTCCGAGCAGAAAGTGGCGGAGGGTGTCGTCCGTGGCGTGGACGGAGACGTAAAGCGGAGAGAGGCGCTCCCGGATTATCCGGGCGTAATCCTCGTCCTTCATCGTCGTGAGGGTGACGTAATTCCCGTGCAGGAAGCTGTGCCGGTAGTCATCGTCCTTTACGTAAAGGCTCCTCCGCATGCCCTTCGGCATCTGCTCCACAAAGCAGAAAACGCATCGGTTGTTGCAGGCGCGTACCTTCATCGGAGAAGCGATAATCCCCAGGTCGTCGTCCTCGTCTTTTTCCATCTCTATCTCGACTTCCCCGCCGGATTTCTTCCTTACCAGCAGAACGACTTCCTCGGATGCTATAAGGTAGCGGTACGCGAGATAGTCAGGAACTGGCGAGGAGTTTATGGAGATTATACTGTCCCCTTCCCCGATCCCGACATCAAGGGCCGTGCCGCCCGGCTCTACGCCTACGATTTTAAGACCCCTGGACTTTAAGTTCATAATGCGTATTCCTCGCTGAGCCTGCACCGCTCAGGTTTTCTCCTGCTTTTCCGTGTAGAACTCCGACTTCATGTAGCTCTTGATAAACCCGGTCAGGAAAACCTTTACGACCGCCGCTATCGGCACGGCCAGGAGTATGCCCACGAAACCTAATAATTTTCCAAGCACCAGAAGCGAGAGGATAATTATCAGTGGATGAAGCCCCAGCTTGTGCCCGATTACCTTCGGGGTAATGAGGTAGCCTTCCAGCGCCTGGACAACGGATATTATCCCGATAACCACCAGCGGGTGAAACGCGTCGTGATACTTCAGGAGCACAAGGACAACGGCGGTCAGGCCGCCCAGCGTGGTGCCGAGATACGGCACGAGGTTGAGTATCCCGGCGCCCATACCCACCAGTATCGGCATATCCACACCCGCGAAATAGAAGCCCGCGCAGTACAGGAGTCCCATTATAAGTGCGACCAGGAGCTGGCCCTTTATAAAATCCCTCAGGACTGTCTCGACCTCCTTCAATTTTTCGACGACATATTCCCGATAGCCCTCAGGCATAAGTCCCATCGCGTCCTGCTTCATCTGGTTCCAGGACATGAGCAGGTATATCATGAAGATGGGTATCAGGAAAAGCGTCAGGACAAGCAGAAACAGGTTAAGCGTCCCGGCGACAAGATGCAGGACATGCCCGAGAGCCGACCCGTATGACTCCGGGGAGAGATTCGAGACCTCCTGCTTGAGCTTCCCTATGAGCGTGTTGAAATCGTATCCCGGGCCAAGCCCCAGGGTTCGGCTTATATACGGGAAATACTCGTTCCTGAATGTGTCGATATACGTGGGAATATTGTTTACGAGCTGGGGTATCTCCAGCATGAGAATATAGATTGCCCCGAAGAGAATCCCGGCCAGAGCGATAAACAGAAACAGGGAGAAAACAGCCGCGCCGATACCCCTCGGCACGCCCCGCCTTTCAAGGAAACGGACCGCCGGGTTCAGTATGTAGGCGAAGAGAAGGGCCAGCACGAACGGAGTTATGGCAGCGCCTATCGCCCAAGCAAGCAGGAAGAAGATTGCCAGGGATATGAATACCGCGAGGTCAGCCTGCCAGATTATTTTTTTTACCATGTATGATACCGAATCCCCGGATAATGTATTGAAATCCCGACACGGCAAGAAGCGCGGCCGCAAGCCCGGAAAGATATTCCGTAAGTGCGAACTGCCGCCCCGTGTATAGCCCGGCAAGGGCAGACAAAAGAAGCACTATAAGCACGAAGGTTGTCAATTTGCCCAGCGCCGTGGGCCGAAGAGCGCCACCGAAGCCGAGCCTGTAAAAATAAAAACATCCGGCTATGATTGCCGCATCCCTCAGGATTACCATCCCCGCAAGCCATAGCGGGAGCCTGCCCATCAGGGCCAGCGCAGTGAACGCAGTAAGGACTAAAAACTTGTCCGCAAGCGGGTCGAGCAGCGCGCCCAGGGTGGTCTTTTTGTTCATTAGCCGGGCAATAGCGCCGTCGATTGCGTCTGTAAGGCCCGCGACTACAAAAACGCCGACGGCAAGGCCGTACCTGCTTTGTATAAGAAAAACGAGGAATACAGGGACAAGGGCTATCCTGAACAAGGTAATGGTATTCGGTAAGTTCATCAGGCCCCGCCGCTTTTTTTTACTGACCCGTGTCGCCGCCTTTATAGAACTGCCGCTCGTAAAGCCTGTGCCAGGCCGTAAACTTTCCTTCCTGCACGTCCTTGTCCGCGAACTCGGCCAGACCCTGGAGCTTGGCGTCCAGATTGTCCGCGTAGTGCAGTATCATCGCCTCCATGGACATCGGCATCTTGGGCGAGCCGTATTCGTATTCGCCGTGGTGAGATATGACCATGTGCATGAGCAGATCCGCCTTTTCACGGTCTATGTTTTCTATTCCGTCCATCTTATCCTTGAGGGCCATGAGCCCAAGCGTCACGTGCCCCAGGAGCTTGCCCCGGAAGGTGTAATCGAACCCCGCGCCAGGGGACAGCTCCTCTATCTTGCCGATGTCGTGCAGGAAGGCCCCGGCAATGAGCAGGTCTTTGTCAATCATGGTGGCGACCAGCGGGTCGGACGCATTGTATTCCTCGAATATAAGCCTGACGAGCCGCATCACCTTCAGGGTGTGCTGGAGCAGTCCGCCCGCGAAGACATGGTGCATACCCTTTGCCGCGGGTGATTTCCTGAACGCCTCCATGAATGCGGAATCGTTAAGAAAACTCTGCAAAAGCTCCCTGATCCAGCCCGTCCCGACATTTTTGACCGCAGCCTTGAGCTCCGAGAGCATGGCCTCGACGTCCCTGCCAGTGGTGGGCAGTATACGCTCAAGATAGCCTTCCGGCTCCTGGACTTTTTTGATGTCGCGCACGACGAGCTGGATATTTCCGTTATACGAGCCGACCTCGGCTCGAACGGCCACGATGTCGCCCTTCTCGAACTTAAGCGCCAGAGCTTCGGCGTTATCCCAAGCGACGGACTCCACACTGCCCGTTTTATCCGCAAGCCGAAGGGATAGATAAGGCTTCCCGGCCCTTGTTTTCTTTAGCTGTTTTTCAGTTGCGGCGAATACGGATTCCAGCTTCTCGCCATCCGAAAGCTCATTTACATACTTCACCCGAAAACCTCCCTTCACAAGGCATGAGTATATTTGTATCTCTTTGTCCTGTCAAGGGAATTTCATTTTTACCTGCTGAACATGCCGCGTATCCCGGCGATGGTCTTGAGTCCGAACATGGCGCGGTCGATAATGTTTATGAATCCCTCGAGTTTCTCCAGGCGGGCGGCCAGGAACTTCAGTTCCGGGTCTTTTTCCTCATCATACCGATATTCCACGTACGCCCGCTGGTCGCAAATCTCCTGCAAGGCCGCTCCCATTTCCTTTTCGCGGCGTTCCTTCAGGACGGTTTGCAGTATCCGGAAGAAATCCGCCTCCGCCTCAAAGCACATATCCTGCCCGGCCTTCGGAGTCGTTTCCTTTACTGCGCCCAGCCTTTTCAATAACTTAAGCTTGCCTTCCACCGCTTGGGCATCGGCGTTCAGGGCCTCGGCCAGCCCGGCGAGGCAGAGCGGCGCCTGCGAGAGAAAAAGGAAGCCCCAGATGCGCGCTTCAAGCGGATCTATACCCCAGAATCCGATTGACGCAGCCAGGGCATCGACGGCCTTGTCGCGTGCTTCTTTTATGTCCTTGTCCATATTTCCAAATATAGCATAAAATTTATCCTTATTTCTCAAATGGTTGCAAAACGAGTTTTTATTTATGAATAAATATTCATATTACACGTAACTCTGTGTCAAGAAAAGGAAATTTTTCTTTTTCCGCATTAAAATGACAAGTTTCCCCGCACCCCGTTTTCTGCACGAAACGGCCTGTTTTATGGCATTTTCCGCACTGTTCCCGATACCGCCGAAAAAACGCGTGCTTACAAAGTTTTTATTTTAATAATCGGCATGTTGAGGAGGAAATCCAGAACTGATACTAACAGCGAATTTTCCCGACCGATGAGATTTGCTATTTTGTGGTTATTGCATGATATGAGTTAAACAAATCCGCAATTCCCGGTTTTGTAGCTGCCCCATTTATGGGGCGGTTTAAAGTCGCCCGATGAATCGGGCAGCTACAAAAGCAGAAAACAGATTCTTCGCGTTGCTCAGAATGACAGGTGGTTGGACAGTTCGGTTTACCTTCATCCCCCTCTTAAGATAAGAGGGGGACACAGGGGGCGTTATGAAAAAACAGAATGACAGGCAAAATTCCTGGGTTCCCGCTTCTGTGGGAACGACTACCTTAACCCCTCTACCACCGGGAGAGGGGCAGGGGGTGAAGGGAACAGGCGGGCCAGAGAATGACGGCAATTTCCAGGGCGCAAGTGAACCTGCGCCCGTGCGTCTAACGGTTTAATATGCGTAGAGCCTGCCGTAGGGGCGGGAGGACTTCGGATATATCTTTATGAACTTCTCCTTCATTATTCTGTCGTAGTCGTGGCCGGTGTCCTTGCAGTATTCCTTCAGGTAAGACGAAAGTTCAGACATCTCTTCTTCGTTCGGGTCGAGAATGCCCACTTCCGCGCCGCAGTCCCGCAGGTCAACCTCGCCCCGGACATACATTACGCCGCCGTGCATCCCGGTTCCCAGATAGCTCCCGGAGATAGGCTCGCCCTTCTTTCTGCCGATGCCCAGGAGGACGAGAAGCCCGCCCGCCATGTATTCTCCGAAGAAGTCCCCGGCGGTGCCGCCCGCAATTATGACGGGTATCTGGGACTTGAAGCCCTTCATGTGGATGCCGACCCTGTAGCCGACGTCGCCCTTGATATAGAGCTTTCCGCCGCGCATACCGTAACCCAGGACGTCGCCGGCGTTGCCGTTAATTATAATCTTGCCGTCGTTCATCGTGTTGGCTACGCCGTCCTGGGCGTTGCCGTTTACGACGAGAGTCGGGCCGTCCATGAAGGCCGCGAGGTCGTTGCCTGGTACGCCGTTGATGGTTATCGTGGCCTTGCCGCGAAGTCCGTCGGCTATGTAGCGCTGTCCATTGACGTTATCCAGAACGACATCGGTCGCGCCGTTTTTTACCGCATCGCGCACCTGCTCGTTCAGGTCCCTGTAGTAGACACCTTTTGCATTGATGGTCATTTTTAACCGCTCCAAATAATCGCTCTTGTAGCTTCCCGATTTATCGGGCGCCTTTAAAACCGCCCCATGAATGGGGCAGCTACATCGGTTCACCCTCCCCTTAATCCCCTCCCCTCAAGGGAGGGGATATATACTCCAAGACCTCTCAGGGAGGGGATATACCCCTCAAGGGAGGAAATATATACTCAAGACCCCTCAAGGGAGGGGATATACCCCTCAAGGGAGGGGATGTATACTCAAGACCCCTCAGGGAGGGGATACATGCTCCAAAACCCCACAGGGAGAATATATACTTCGTCCCCACGGGGAGGAGATACGTATTCCAAGGCCCCACGGCGACGGGATATATATTTTCACCCTCTCCCTTGAGGGGAGAGGGCGGGGGAGAGGGTGATTATTTATCTCCCCGCCGGCTTCACGCCGAGTATATCCAGCGTCTGAGCGTCCAGGCCCACGCCGCGGAGCCTCTCGCGGCTCCCGCGCAGGCTCTCGACTGAGTTCACGCCCAGCGCGCC
>DAHWTK010000035.1:12420-14736 GCA_027328825.1 Nitrospirota bacterium | reverse complement strand
GTCCTTCCAAGCGCCAGCAGGGTTATTACATCGCCTTCCTCAAGCGGCGGATCGGAAACAAGGTCTACCTTCACCCTGTCCAGCGTCCCGGTAAGCGTCATCGTAATCGTGTAGTCCTTTACCGTGGTCTCTGCGGTAAGGTCTATAAGCGGGTTGAACTTGTTCGGATCGGCAAATTCCATCACGGCGTTTCTCAGCGTGAACTCGTTGCTCCTGAAATAAACCTTGCCTCTCCCGGCCTCAAGCCTTCCTATGAGGATGGGCCTTCCGACCGTCCCGCGCACGTAAACGTCCGCCGATGCGGGCACCTTTGCCACGTTATCATCTATTTCTATGGTATCAGCCGCCGTAACGTGCAGGTCCAGCAATATGTCCTTGAAACCGCCGGACGCGGATGGCGCAGGCAGGTTCCTTTTCCTGCGTATCTCCACAAGCCAGCTCTTCCAGTCAATCCTTTTCGCATAGCGCGCCTTGAGGACCGAGACATTGCCGGTGGCATTCATAGCGCCACCGGCGCCTTCAAATCTTATGGATGCGTCGATAACAGGAGTAAGCCCCTCTATGGTCTTCACACCTATCCTGCTGGCGGTTATATCGAATCCGAAATTGTCGATTTTCCAATTCTTGATAGCTCCGTCGCCTTTCGCGGAGATTGTCCCGCCGCCGAAATCGGCCCCTAACTTAGTCAATCTGAATCCCGAGCCTTCTATAACCGCCTCGGCGTTTATCTTGTCAAATCTCTGCGGGAGATTCCGCACCTTAAGCCCGCCGCCGGTTACGCGCACAACCCCGGAAACAGCCGGATCTTTCAGGCCGCCCTTCACACGTATATCAGCCTGCCCCCGTCCGCTTATATAATCCACGTCTCCTTCAAGCAACGGCTTTAAGGCGTCGAGGCTCGAATCCACCCTGATTTTCGCGTCTACATTGTCCACCCCCGCGGCGACGCCTGATGCTGAAAGTGAAATATTATCTCCGCGCATGTTAAAGGACTTAAGGTCAAGCTTTCCGTCGCTGTATGCGGCCCGGATGTCGCCGACATTTGAAAGCTTCCTGCCGAAAACAAGCGCATTCACCTCTTTTAAATCAAGCTGGACGGATGTAAGCGAAGGATTCGAAAGCTCGCCGTCTCCGGTAAATACGCCTGTAGAGACGAGCGAGACGTCTCTTGGAAGGCTCTTGTATACGAGGCGGACGAACGGCTCCAATCTGCCGCCGTTAAATACGAGATTCCCGTTCCACTTGTAAGGTTTCGACAGGCCAAGCGTACCCGCAAAAGAAACCTTCCTGTCCAGCACGGTCCCGTCGAGCCTTAAATTATCTTTCCTTAGCCTTGCCTTAAGTCTGCCGTGGCCGAGGTCCACGTCGCCGAAGCTTAATTTCAGGGTGCTTAAATCCGCATCTATCGACGGGTTGTCGAACGTCCCATTGCCCGTTATGGAGAAAGAAGCGTTGCCTTTTATCGGCGCTCCGGTATCCGAAAGCACCTTTAACCCAGCCAGGCTGAACCTCGCCGAGGAGGCCTTGCCCTGAAATGTGTTGTCAAACCCAATCGCCCCGGACGCCGTAACGACATCGCGGCCAGCCACGGCGATTATTTTCGGGAAACTTATCCCTTTTTCTGTGAGGCTCGCAGTTATAAAACCTTTACTCAGGGACTGGCCATAGACATCGCCCGCTCCGGTAGTGAGCCTGGCATTCCCATTGAACTTACTGATGGTTCCGGAAAAATTCATCACGCCTTCGGCGTTAAGATTGATTGGTATGTCTTTATAAAATATTGCGATAATACCCCTTGCGCTGACTTTCCTGATAGATAATCTCGCATTGAAATAAGGGTTGTCAACCGTTCCGCCGTTACCGTCGAAAAACACCGTCCCGTCGAGGACAAAACTGCCGGTCTTATGGCGCACCATGAAATTACTGAACGATAGCTGCCAGTCCGAGAGCTTCACGTCTCCCTTGGCCTCCGGGAACGAAACCCCGTGGACAAAGGCATCCGTAATCTTGGCCTTCCCGGTTATTTTCGGTCTCAGTATGTTTCCGCGCATGTAGGCGTCAAGGTCGAGTTTTCCGTGGACGTCGGAATATCCTATCAGCGTCGATATGTCGGTTATGTCGTTGGAATGCGCCTTTATTGATATATCCGAGGCGCCGTCGAAACCTACTACGCCGGCAAATGAAATTGCCGTATTCTTTGACCACGCATAGCCCTTGTCTATCTGAACAAGGCCCACGCCCATACGGAAAACCACCCTGGCTTGTCTAACCTTATCAAGTTCTTCGTTTACGCCTCTTTTATCGTGCTTCCTTTCG
>DAHWTK010000035.1:0-12324 GCA_027328825.1 Nitrospirota bacterium | reverse complement strand
CCGCCCATACGGAAAACCACCCTGGCTTGTCTAACCTTATCAAGTTCTTCGTTTACGCCTCTTTTATCGTGCTTCCTTTCGTATTTTATGGCCGAAACGGCGCCTGATGCGGCAATATCCGAGCTTTTAAGCCCTGTGCCGGATATTTTTATATCACCGTTTACCGTATACCAGGGGATAAATTTAAGCTTCGGGGATGAGGCAGTATAGCCGCCGCTTACAAGGCCTTTCAGGTTCCACTGCGAGCGGAACGACGGCCTTCCTCCGGAAAAATCCACCAGGACGTTCCCTCTTACTCTCCCGCCGAAAAGCCTGCTTTCAAGCTCCGGCATGGAAAGCCTGCCCTTGTCGAATATGACCCTGGAATAAATATCGTCTATTTTTACCCCGCGATATGCGCCCTTCCTGAGGGAAAATTCGCCAGTCCCGGAAAGTTGCGGGTATGTTCCGCGCAGGTTGCCGGAGAGGCTTGCAAGACCTTCCGGCGGTTCTTTCATCAGGCCGAGCCTGCCAAGAAGCGACAGGTCTGCGCTGGACGAAAATTTCAAGTCCAGTTCCGGTTTCCTGGCAGGCAGCAGGTATCCTGAAAGTTTAAGTCTTGCCCCTTTGGATTCGAGCCTCACAGCCTTGAGCTTAATTCTTCCGTCCGCGTATTCGGCGTCGCCTTTGAGACTCGCCGGGACACTGGGACGGCCTTCCAGCTTTGCTGAGACGCCCTTCAGATTAAAACCGGCCCAGTAGTAGCTGGTTGGCCGGCCTCCGCCACCGCCGCCTTTCTTTGACCAGCCGAACCTTTTGACGCCCGCGCTGTTTATCCGGAAATCCACTCCTGCATTCGATACAGAGACGAATATTTTTTTTGTCGCGTCGGAGTATGACCCGCGCGCGTCCAGCAGTACAACCTCATGAACTTCTACCTTATACGCGCCACGCTCCGGCTTCTTCTTCAAAAGCTCGCTGATTTTATCTCTGAGAGGGTCTATGTCGAGGCTGCCGTCCGGAAGCCTCGCGACATTCAGCGACGCCCCGTATACAAGTATCCGGCGTATGTCTATGCGCCTGTTCAAGAGTGAACCAATGCTTATGTAAGCCCGTATCTTTCCGGCGCTTATGGCACGCGCCGGGTTCTTCGGGTCCCATCCGCTAACAGCGGGTTTTTCGATGTCTATATACGCCGGAAAGAAATTAAAGACAAGCCTGCCCATTCCGACTTTCATCCCAAGCTCACGCCTGGCCTGTACAACAACGTACGCCTTTACCTTCCCGGAAAAATATCTCCCCCTCGTGAACAGGTTGATTCCCCCGACAAGCAGGGCAATCGCAAGAATTATAAGCAAGGCTTTCTTTTTCAAACTTCCAACTCGATACAATACTGTCGTCCCGACCGTAGCGGGGGGACCTACTGTTGATTTTATCCAAACTGTCGATTCCTCGGCTACGCTTGGAATGACAGAAAAAATTAAATCCTCTACGCCACCGCCTTTTGCAACGCGGCCTTCAGCGACGCTACGCGGTCTTTGTCTTCAATCTTCTGCCTGAATATGTCCGTTACATAGAACACGTCCACAATCTGGTCCACCTCCGTGTCCACTTTCGCGGAAGATATGTGGCACCCCTGGTTATAGAGCTCCCTTGTGATGTCGTAGAGAAGGCCTATCCTGTCCGGCGCAAAGACCTCGATAACCGTGAACCTGTCCGAGGACTCATTATCCACCTCCACCCGGGCTGGCACATCCTTGAGGGCCGTCCTCCTTGGATAAGCGGGAGAGCAAGGCAGAATGTCGCTGACTCTCGTCTGGCCACGCAGCAGACCGGTCAGGTTCTGTTTGACGTCCGCCCAGAGGTTTTCGTCGGATGCAGGCTTTTTGTTGCAGTCCGTAACCTGGAGCGTGTCGATTATTATTCCATTCCTCCCGGTGAATATCTGGGCGGAGAGGATATTGAGCCCCTTGGAGGCAAGCCCGCCGGCGGTAAGGTAAAGAAGCCCCATAACGTCATGCAGTATCACTGTCAGGTCCGTATATCCGCGCTCGTCGTGCCGGTGATCGAGAATAATGTCGCTTCCCCTGATTCCCCTGGAAAGCCTGAAATGCCTGAGCGCAGTTTCGACCGGAATCGTGGTTACGTAATTCGGCGGAAGATTGTCCAGGAACTTCGACATATCATCCGGCCTGCCAACGCCTCTTGACACAGCCTCGGCAATAATATTTTTCCGAAGTTTCAGGAAGCGTTCTTTTTCAAATGCGAGCGAAGATACCTCGTCCCTGAGAAATGCCGCCGCGCTTTCGTGCAGCTCTTTAAGGAGCATCATCTTCCAGTCATTGAACATCTCCGGGCCGACAGCGGATACGTCGGCATATGTGAGGACATAGAGCATGTCAAGCAGTTCATGGGAGTCCACTATCCGGCAGAATTTCTCGATTACCTTCCTGTCGGAAAGTTCCCTTCTCTGGGAGATATGGTCCATCAGGAGATGGTTGCGCACGAGAAATTCAATCTTCTCCGCACGCTCCTCCGGCATTCCCATCCTGAGGGCCGCCCGGCGGGCAAGAAGAGCGCCGGTCTCCGCATGTCCTTTGCCTTCCGCCTTGCCGCAATCGTGCAGCAGCGCCGCGAGCATAAGAACCTGTTTGTCGTTAACACGCCTGAACGCATCTGAGAACTCCGGGTATGAAAGACCGCTTCCGGTTTTGAGGTCCTGTATCTTCCTTACCGCCAGCAGGGAATGTTCGTCAACGGTGTATTTGTGGTATAGGTCGTGCTGGACAAGCGCCGACACCGCCCCGAACTCCGGCAGGAATCTTCCCAATACCTTCATGCCGTGCATTTCCCGAAGGGTCTCGTGGAGTCTGTCCACCCTGCCCAGCATCTCCAGAAAAAGCGCGCCGGCCTCGGATGAATCGCGGGTTTTTCTTATTTTAAGGCCCGGCGTCTCGGCTATGGCATTTTTAAGATGCTCGCTCATGGAGACATTCCTGGCCTGGCAGTGCGAAAATGCCGAGATTACAATCTCAGGCTTTGAGGCTATGTCTTTCCGGGTGTCGCCGGAATGGCACAAAACGTGCCCCATCAGAAAGAAATTGCCGTCCAGCTTATTTTTGACCGGCGGAAAGAAAAGCCACCACTTCTTTTTCTTTTCCAGAGACCGCTCGATTATTTCAAGGGATATTTCCCTTACGCGCCTCGCACGCAGATAATACGCGCGCATGAAATTTTCAGCCGCGAACGACGCCTCGCCGCGGTATCCGAAATCGCGCGCCGCCTCCTCCTGCATCTCGAATGTCAGCACGTCCTGCCTGTGGCCCGCCTTGAAATGCAACTCGTTTCTCAGCCTCAGGAGATAGTCCCTGCATCCCTTGAGCCTGCGGTAATCCCTTTCTCTGATTATCTCTTTTTTGTGCAAATCCTCAAGGCTGCCGGCGCCGTGCTTCATCCGCGCTATCCAGAGCGCAGCATGAATGTCCCTTAAACCGCCAGCGCCCTCTTTTACGTTAGGCTCCCTCAGGAATATGCTGTCGCCGTATTTCTTGTGCCTGCTGGTCCGCTCCGAGAGCTTCTCGCGGACGTATTCCTCAGATTTTTTCCGGTTCATGGCTGAGGCCGTCTTCTGCCTGAACTCCTCGAAAATCCTGCCCTCGCCTGTTATCATCCGCGCTTCCATGAGCGCCGTCATTATCGTGACGTCCCCCTTCATCAAGGCGGCGCAGTCGCTCACGCTTCTGACGCTGTAACCAATATTTAGCCCGAGGTCCCATAAGAGGTGCAGCGAGCGCGAAGGTATCTCTTCGCCCCCGGCCTTGTCGCCAAGGAACATGATGTCTATATCGGAATGCGGGTTCAGCTCTCCGCGCCCGTATCCGCCAACAGCAGCCAGCGCCCAGCCGGATTTCTCCGGGACAGTTCCGGCTTCTTCGCATATCCTTTTAAATACTGACGAAAGAAGCCGGTCTGTGCAGCCGGTTATCTCCCTCACTACGGCAAGACCGCCAGCCCCGCCGAAATGGGATTCCCTCGCACGAGCTATCTCTCCGGCAAAGTCCTGTTTCGCCGTCCCAATCCACGAAGAAACTTCCGCCACCTTCATGTCAGATCTACTTCTTTTCCGACTCCCGGACGTATCTCATCCGGAGGTTGTAAAGGAGCGTCTGAATCATGTGCGCCTCTTCGTCGGTCAGGTTACCCTTTGTCTTGTCTTCGAGGAGCGCAATCAAATCTATCATCTGTTTTGCTCCGGCCATGTCCTTCAGCCCTTCCGGCTGGTCGGGGGCAACTTTCTCGCCAAGGTACATAAGCGCGGACGCCCCAAGCGAACCGATGAAGGATATAAAATCAACAGGCGGCAGTCCCTCGTTATACTCGTGAAATTCGGGCGCATCTCCAGGCGCGGACTCTTTATCATCCGGTGTTTCCCGAACCTGCTCGCCCTCCTGGTTAAATATCCTTTTATCCCTTACCTCGAATTTTTCGTTTTCGGCCATTATGCCTCCGTGTTATCAGAGCCTTTCCACCAGCCCGGCTCCACGTCCGGGAAGATATCGTCGCGTTCCTTCGTTATCTCAAGGAACTCCCACTCGCCCTGCGCGACTTTCTCGCCGTGTCCATATCTCTCGGCCATCTCAGCCAGGCGCTTGAACGTGGAAAAGTGTTCCGAGAAGCGCATCTCTGCATAGTCCCTCGCGCTCCATGTGCTGATAAGGAACTGCCAGTCCGAACTCTGGAGCAGAAAAAGCTCACGCGAAACCTGCCTGAGAATATCGTTCAGCTTCTCGTCCTCTTTTCCCGCAAATTCGCGCGACAGAGAAACCATCCTCGCCTCGGCTTCGTAGATATGTTTCCACGTCCAGGCCGTCAATTCGTTGAGCCATATGTAATGGAACCCGCCCTCACCCCAGGAACCCTCCGGTAGCGCGACAAGCTGTCCGCTCCTTCTCGCCGAGACATATTCCCCGCCGGTAGTAAGTTCTACTTCGCCGTCTTCGGCAAAATTCTTTATAACGTGGTAGAGCCATTCCGGGCCTTCAAACCACCAGTGCCCGAAAAGCTCCGCATCATACGGCGCCGTAAGAATACCGGGCGATTTTTTATGTTTCAGGTGCTCGGAAAGCGCGGCCTTCACCATCTCCTTGAAATGAAACGCCTGCTCCGGGATAAACTTCCCTGCCGCCTCCGGCCTGTAATTCTTCTTCTCGGCAAGATCGGCCTTTATGTCCGTAACGCTCCAGTACCTCAGGCCGCCGGGGAAGCGTTTCTTGTGGAAGTCGAGGTAGTTCGGGTTTCCGGGATAGCCGTGTTCCCCACTCCATACCTGGAGACCGGTCTTCGGGTCCCGCGTGAGTATGGCGACAGGCCGCTTGCCGGGTTTCGCACCGACGAAATATACGTCGTACGGAGATTTCTCAGGGTCGAGCGGACGCGGGGTAAAACCCTTCTCGAACTGCCCCCAGAGCTTCTCAAGCGCCTCATATCTGTCCAGGTATACACCTATGGGCTTCCCGCCTTCGAGCATGTGCGAATCAATTATGAAATACCGGATTCCGTTCTCGCTTAAGAACTCCTCCACACCTTTTCTTTCATACGGCTCAAGGCCCGGCGCGGGCAATGGCGGAGACCATCTGTATCCCGGCCTGTATGCGCACTCCGGAAGCCATATGCCCTTGGGTTTTCTACCATAATTCCTGCGATAGGAGGCCACGGCCTGCTTCACCTGCGCCTGAATGCTCTCGTCTCTCGATAGAAGCGGGAAATAGCCATGCGTCGCTCCGCAGGTTATTATCTCTATATGGCCACGCCTCTGGAAGTCCGCAAAAGCCTTGACAATATCGCGCTTGTATCTGCTGTTGAAAGAATCGAGCGCACCGCCGTAGAACTCCTCCCACATCCTCGAAACCTTCAGTAAAGAGGCCTCCCTGGTGGCCCTGAATTCTGCGGAATCCGCCCTGGCAGCCGCTATTTTATTCTCAAGATAGGCCGTAAATTCTTCGTGAAACGCCGGGCTTTTCAGTTGCTCCGTGAGGACTGGCGTAATGCCAAGCGTTATCTTTGGCGATATGCCCTCGTCCACCAGCCGCCCGATGACGTTCAGGATCGGTATATAAGTTTCAGCCGCGGCCTCGTTCAACCAATCGGTTCCGTGCGGCCATCTCCCGTGTGAGAGGACATAAGGGAGGTGTGAGTGCAAAACAAAAGTAAAGCTTCCCAGTCTCTTTCGGGCTGCCACTTTTCACCTATTGGATAAGTTGTTAAAAAAACAGGATTTTGAAGCTTTAATTTTCGCACAAAAGGGGGGATTTATCAAGCGGAAAAGGGACTGCTTACGGGGGCTTTAATCTTCCACAATCGCGCCGGAGGGGCAGTTTTCAAGGCAGGAGGCGCACTCGATGCATTTTTCGGGTATTATCCTGAAGGCGGCGCCGGACGGTTCCACGGCGTCGTTCGGACATTCCTCTTTACACGCCCCGCAGGCGATACATGCGTCTTGTAAGATAATAAAGGGCATAAAAGCGGATTCTTCGCTTCGCTCAGAATGACAATGGTCCGGACCGGCGATTGGCAGGATTTAAATCTCGCCGGCGCATGGCCCCGGTCAGACTTCCATTATTTCCTTTTCCTTGTGCGCAAGGGCCTCGTCCAGTCGATGGATGAAATCATCCGTCATTTTCTGGACTTCCTGCTCACTCCTGGTCAGGTCGTCTTCTGTTATTTTCTTTTCCTTCTCGGCTTTCTTGAGGGCTTCGTTTGAGTCACGGCGGATGTTTCTTATTATAACCTTCGAGTCTTCGGCCATCTTTTTTGCTTTTTTCACAAGTTCTTTCCGGCGCTCCTCGGTAAGCGGCGGCACTATAAGCCGCAAGACCTTCCCGTCGTTTACCGGGTTTATGCCGACATCCGATTTCTGTATGGCCTTCTCGATGACTGAAAGCATTTTGGATTCCCAGGGGGCTATGGATATGGTGCGCGCATCAGGGAGCGAGAGGGTTGCAACCTGGCTCAGGGGAGAAGGCGTCCCGTAATAATCCACCTTTACGTCGTCCAGAAGCGCGAGAGAGGCCCTGCCGGTGCGGATGGTGGAGAATTCGTGCCTCAGGGAGTCTATGGCGGACTTCATGCGTTCTTCGGCCTTTTTCTTTATTTCAGCTATCACTTTTTGCCCCCCTTCACTCTTACGATGGTACCCACCCTGCCGCCTTCGAGGGCTTTTCTTATGTTGCCCCGTTTTTTGAGGTTAAAGACTATGATAGGGAGATTGTTGTCCATGCAGAGGGATATTGCGGTGGCGTCCATTACCTTCAACCCCTTCTGCAGGACTTCAAGGTAATCCAATTCATCGTATTTTACGGCTTTTTTATCTACTACCGGGTCGGCAGTATATACACCGTCCACCTTCGTCGCCTTCAGTATGACGTCCGCGCCTATCTCCATCGCCCTCAGGGCAGCGGCGGTATCCGTAGTGAAATATGGGTTGCCGGTTCCGGCGGCGAATATTACGACCCGTTTCTTTTCGAGGTGTCTAACGGCGCGCCTTCGAATGTAAGGCTCGGCAAGCTCCTTCATCTCTATTGCGGACTGCACGCGGGTGCTGACCCCGTGCTTTTCCAGGATGTTCTGTAAGGCCAGGGCATTCAGGACCGTCGCCAGCATCCCCATATAGTCGGCGGAAGTCCTTTCCATGCCGGACGCGCTCGCGGCGACACCACGGAAAATATTGCCGCCGCCGATTACGATGGCCATCTCGAGGCCGCTGTCTGAGAGGGCCTCTTTAATCTCGCGCGAAATCTCCTCGACGACTTCAGGGTCGATGCCGTAGGGCTTGCCGCCCATCAGCGCCTCGCCGGAAAGCTTCAGGAGGACGCGCCGGTATTTCCTACTTTTTAAGCTGCTCGGCGACTTCCGCGGCAAAATCACAGCTCCTCTTCTGGAGACCCTCGCCCAGCTGGTAACGGGCGAAGCGACGCACGGATATATTCTCACCCATCTTGGCAATCTTCTCCGTGATGATGTCGGAGACCTTCTTCTTGCCGTCCGGGTCTTTCACGAAAATCTGGTCCATAAGGCAAACATCCCCGTAAAATTTCTCTATCTTGCCTTCGATTATCTTGTCGAGAATCTTCTCGGGTTTGCCTGACTGTCTTGCCTGGTCTTTGTATATCTCCTTCTCGCGCTCAAGCTCAGTCGGGGCTACCTCTTCGCGCCGGACATATTTCGGGCTTGCCGCCGCGATGTGCATGCTGAGATCCTTTACCATGTCCTGAAACTCAGGCGTATTCGCAACAAAGTCCGTCTCGCAGTTTACTTCAATAAGGACGCCTATCTTGCCGCCCATGTGGATATACGAGCCGACAAGCCCTTCCGACGTTATGCGGTCGGATTTTTTCGCGGCGACGGACAGGCCCTTCTTTCTCAAGTAGTCTATAGCCTTTTCCATGTCTCCGCCGGTCTCAGTCAGGGCCTTTTTGCAGTCCATCATGCCCGCGCCGGTCTTTTCTCTTAAATCCTTTACGTCTGCTGCTGAAATCGCCATCTGTGAATATACCCTCCTGAAATCTTTATCTGGATTATCATTCTGAGGCTAAAGGCCGAAGAATCCCGCCATGACGTTCATCCTCTCCCCCTGCCCCTCTCCCATAAAGGGCGAGGGGTGAAAAACATTGGCCTCTCCACCTGCGGGAGAGGGTGGCGCTTCCAAGCGCCGGGTGAGGGTTACGCGAAGCTCCCGGAGTCGCTCGGCTCGGCGGCGGTATCGGATTCTTGCGCGGCGGGAATTTCCGGCTTCTCGCCGGTCGCCTCTTCCGATGCAGACATGGAAGCCGCCACGCGGCCTTCCACCTTGTCCGTATGCCTCTGGCGGCCTTCGACAACGGCGTCTGCAATCTTCGTTGCGATAAGCTTTATGGCGCGTATTGCGTCGTCGTTTCCGGGAATGACATAGTCTATGACGTCAGGGTCGCAGTTTGTGTCAACTATGCCCACAACCGGTATGCCGAGGCGCCTGGCTTCCATGACGGCTATGGCCTCCTTGCGCGGGTCTACAACGAACACCGCGCCGGGAAGAGCCGGCATGTCCTTTATGCCGCCCAGGTTCTTCAGAAGCTGCTGACGCTTCTTTTCGAGGGATGCGACTTCTTTCTTGCTGATCTTCTCGTAAGTGCCGTCCTCTTTCATACGCTCAAGCTTGCGCAGCTTCTCTATGCCCTTCCTCAGCGTCTCGAAGTTCGTAAGCATACCGCCCAGCCATCGCTGGTTCACGTAATACTGGCCGCACCTTACAGCCTCTTCGGCAATGGAATCCTGCGCCTGTTTCTTCGTCCCGACGAAAAGGACAGGTTTTCCTTCAGCCGCCGTGTCCGAAACGAAATTATACGCCTCCTTGAATTTCCGAAGCGTTTTCTGAAGGTCGATAATGTAAATCCCGTTCCTCTCCCCGAAGATATACTTCTTCATCCTGGGGTTCCATCTCTTCGCCTGGTGGCCGAAATGCACGCCGGCCTCCAGAAGCTCCTTCATCGTAATCACCGCCATTTTAAAACCTCCTGTGGTTGTTTCCTCCACCCCGGCTCGCGCGGGAACCCTTAAAAGGGCACCGCCCCGCGTCTTCGCTCCGTGGCCACGCCCTGGCAGCCTGGAATAAAAGCCTGCCAGTCCGTCGCCTGCACGGCCCCGCCGGGGTGTGCGAGATAAAATATCCGGCTGACAGCCCGCCGGAAAACCTATAGTTTATAGCATAAAGCCCGCGATTATGCAAGGGCTTTTTCGTCGTATTTCTTGACTTCCATCGCCTGCTGTGTTATTTATTGCAAGTAATTATCGAAGGGAGGAACGCCATAAACATCAGGGTCTGCACGCTGGCTTCCGGGAGCAAGGGGAACTGCATATTCATCGAGGGCCGGCCAACCGGCTCCGAGGCCGGAAGCACTAAAATCCTTGTGGATGCCGGCCTCTCCCTCCGGGAGACAAAGGCCAGGCTCAATGCCGTCGGCGTCAGCCCGGAAGACATCTCCGCAGTCATAATCAGCCACGACCACAGAGACCACGTGCAGGGCCTTGGCCCGCTTGCGCGCGGCCTGAACATCCCGGTGTATATCACCGAAAAGACCTGGAAAATCGTCCGCCCCTGGCAGGGCCGGTCTACAGGCGGCGGGAACGGGTATAAGGTAATCGAGTTCGAGGCCGGGACGACTTTCGAGATTGGCGGCATCACCGTTGAGCCTTTTTCCACTCCTCACGACGCGGCTGACCCCGTTGGCTTCTGCTTTTATGCCGGGAATGTCAAGATGGGCCTGGCGACGGACTTAGGCTATGCTACCAAACTCGTGACGGAGCGCCTGAAGGGCTGCAATCTCCTGCTGCTGGAATCCAACCACGACCCCGTCATGCTGAAAGACGGCCCGTACCCCTGGCATATCAAGCAGCGTGTCGCCGGGAAAGAAGGGCACCTCTCGAACGAAGACTCCGCGGCTCTCCTCTCGACCTTGCTCCATCCTGGACTCAGGCACGTCACGCTTGCACACATCAGCCAGACAAACAACCTGCCCAGGCTGGCATATGAATCAGCAAGGGAAGCGCTCGTGCGGTGTTCGTGCGATAAAGATACAGGGATCGGTGTGGCGGGGCAGAACGCTGTAGGCGAGATTATGGAGGCCTAAGCGTCCTCCACGCGCTCCACGACCATCTCGACTTCGCCATCCGCCCCCAGGATCGGATTGGCATGGACCATGAATTTCTGTCCGTCTGCCGAAATCTTCCTCGAAACGGGCTTCTTCGTCCGGACGGCCTCCTTCACGGGGCAGTTCAACATCGGCTCTTTCATGCTGCACAGCACCCAACTGCATTTCTGGCCGACAATATCCCTGACCTGGAACTTCGCCCATTTAGCGATGGCCTGGTTGGCCATTATTATCGTATGGTCGGTATCCTGTATGTTTATCCTGTACGGCATGGCGTCGAGCACGGTCTGCCATTGAGCCTGGAACGCCGCCAGGACGGCGCTTAAGCTGTCGTTGTCCACGGAGAGCGCAAGGCTGTTGGCAAAACTTGAAATAAGCTTTATGTCCGAGGAGTTATAATCCCTGTTTTCGCCTGAGAAAACCGCCAGGACGCCTCTGACCACGCCCCTCACAAGCAGAGGCGCCGCTATGCCGGACTTTATCCCGTGCAGCCTTATTTCCTCAGGCACCAGGAATCTTCTTTCTTCGGCGAAGTTCCTTACCACCGCGGGCTTTTTTATCTCCGATACATACGAGACAAGCCCTACGTTCCTCGTCAAGCCGCAGACCTTGAATTCCTGTGCTTCCTTGTCGTTTAACGCCGCGACATAAAGCCTCCCGCCGTCCTGCCCGGATACCCTGAGCACGGACGCCATTCCTTCCATGCTGTTCATTACTATCTCAAGGGCGGAATTGAATCTCTCCTCCGGAGACTTGACGGTCAGAAGCGCGGCGGAAAAGGCGTTGAGCGCAAAAAATTCCTTGTTCTGATGCACCACTTCCCTTGCAAGCCTGTTAAGCTCCTGTTCGGCGGGCATCAGATTCAGCGCCTTGTTTATGGCGGAGAATAGCTTCTGGGATTCGAATGGCTTTCTTAAATAATCCGACGCCCCTTCCTTCATGATATCCACGGCGATAGCTTCGTCGCCGCGGCCAGTTATGGCTATAATTCTTGATGAGGGCGATGACCTTTTCAGGCTGATAAGAAGTTCCATCCCGAAAATGTCCGGGAGCATGAGGTCCTGGACGATAACGGAGGGTTTGAATGAGGCGGCTTTTTGGATACCTTCGGAGCCGCTGAAGGCTATCTGGGTTTCAAAACCTTTTTTGGCCAGCAGAAGCCCGAGAAGGTTTGCGAACTCTTCGTCGTCGTCGATTACAAGGACTTTCTCCGGCATTCCGTATTTCCCTCGCTGACTGTATAACAAGTATATTGATTAAATGAAAAAATTCAAGTATAAACTGGACTTTAGCGGATAAAAATGTATTCTATAATTAAAATTGTAATTTCATGGAGGCTCAGTGGATCTGCGTGAGGCCGAAAAGAGGATAAAGGAACTCGCCGGGGAAATAGAATATCATAACCGGAAATACTATGTCGAGGACAACCCCGTCATTTCCGATTACGAATTCGACATGCTCGTCAAGGAGCTTTCCGAGCTTGAGGCGCGGTTTCCGGAACTTGTAACACCGGACTCTCCCACCCAGCGCGTCGGCGGCGAGCCGATAAAGGAATTCAAGCCGGTGCGCCACGTATCCCCGATGCTCTCTCTCGACAACACGTACAACAAGAACGATTTGAGCGAATTCGACGGACGCATCAGGCGACTTGTCCCGGACACGC
>DAHWTK010000034.1 GCA_027328825.1 Nitrospirota bacterium | reverse complement strand
GTATACAACATCCAGAAGTTTTATTAGGAGAACTTTTGGATGCATATACAAGAGAGGCCACAATCATAACGGCAGACATTTTTATAGAAATGAAAAAGAAATGGCCTAATAATAAATTGAGAAATAAAAAACCCGTCAATAGGACTTGAGCGGGTTTTGATTTTTAAAGTCGCTGGGTTCTCGCTTTCGCGGGAAAGACGGTCAGTTTATATTCGCGGAAATGACGGGCCAAGGCGGATTCTTCGCGTAACAAGATGATACCTTTACCCCTCTACCTCTGGGGAGTGGCAGGGGGTGAGAACGAACTACACCGCTTTTTTAACTTTTCCAGACCTGATGCACCGGGTGCAGACAAGCGCCTTCTTTGTGGAGCCGCCGTTATCCACCTTCACGCTCTGGAGATTAGCCTTGAATACCTTTTTCGTTTTGTTGTTCGCGTGACTGACGTTATTGCCCGTCTGCTGAGTCTTGCCGCATATTGAACATGCCCTGGCCATTTATACCTCCGTAAACTTTAATATTGCAACGAAAGAAAACGTATGATAGCATTCAAAAATACTGTTGGCAAGCAAATTTTTAAAGGAGGATTTAGCAGTAATGAGCGCGATAACGAAAGAGATGTCATTTTCTGAGGCGATGGCGGTAAACCCGAACGCCGGCGAGGTGTTCCACAAATACGGCATGGGATGCGTGGGTTGCATCGCGGCGGTCTTTGAGACAATTGAGCAGGGAGCGAGCGCCCACGGGATAGACGTTGAGGCGCTGATGAAGGATTTAAACGCGGTTTCTTAAACATTCTGCCATGGAACTCACGACAGGGGCGGGTTCCGTTATAAAGAGAGTTCCGGACAGCCCGGAGCTGTCTCAACCCATACAGTATCTGAAGGGCGTCGGGCCGAAGCGCGGCGAGCTTTTCGATAAGCTCGGCGTGAAGACCGTAAAAGACGCCCTTTATTATTTCCCATACCGTTATGAAGACAGGGGTAACATAAAGAAAATCGCCCGGGTCTCGTTTGGCTCATATGAAACGGTTGCCGGAACGGTAATCCTTGCGGAAAACATCACAACCCCAAGGCGGCGGATGAAGCTGTTTGAACTGACCGTGAAGGACGAGACCGGAGCCGTGACCGGGGTATGGTTCAACCAGCCGTACATGTCGAAAGTGTTCCATAATGGCGACAATGTCATACTCTACGGATTAGTGAAGCAGGACCCGTACAAGCATTATCGCCCGGTTATGGAGAACCCGGAGTATGAAATAATAGACGAAGCCGACGAAGCAATTCACGCAGGCAGGGTAGTGCCGATATACAAGGCTACCGCCGGTTTTACCTGCCGGCAGATACGTTCAATAATGAAGGGTGTAGTTAACGAGTTTGCGCAGAAGCTTGAGGAGTTTCTTCCGGGAGATATGCTGAGGAAATATAAAATCCCGACGCTGCCGGTTGCCGTGAAAGAAGCCCATTTTCCGGAGAATGAGACGGACATTAACCTTCTGAACGCTAAGGGGACGAGGGCGCAGAAGCGGCTTGTATTCGATGAGTTCCTGCTCCTTGAGATGGGGCTTATGTCAATGAAAAAAGGCCGCGCCAAGGCCTTGGGCCGGGCCATGAAAGGGGACGGTGGCCTAAGAAAGGAATTCAGGAAAAGACTGCCGTTCAGTCTGACCCAGGCGCAGGAGAAGACCATACGGGAAATAAGCCGGGACATGGAACGGCCTGTCAGGATGAACCGGCTCATCCAGGGTGACGTCGGTTGCGGCAAGACCGTAGTGGCGCTCATGGCCGCGCTCCAGGCGGCTGAGGCAGGCGCGCAGGCCGCCATTATGGCCCCGACGGAAATACTTGCCGAACAGCACTACCTGAACGTAAAAAAATATTTAGCCCCGTTGGGAATTAAAGTCGCGCTCCTGACCGGCTCCGTAAAGAAGAAGGACAGGGAAAGGACGCTCAAGGAGCTTTCCGATGGCGAGGCGCAATTGGTCGTAGGCACGCACTCGCTGATACAGGAAGGAGTAGTATTTAACGACCTGGGGCTGGTAGTCGTGGACGAGCAGCATCGTTTCGGCGTGATGCAAAGGGCGGGACTCTCCGGTAAGGGTGTGAATGCGGACGTTCTTGTGATGACGGCGACGCCTATACCGAGGACACTTGCCCTTACGGTATACGGAGACCTGGACATCTCCGTGATAGACTCCGTGCCGCCCGGCAGGACGCCCGTCCGGACGAAGCTGTTCGATGAATCCGGGAGGCTGGAGGTTTACAGATTACTTAAGAGCGAGCTTCAGAAAGGCGCGCTGGCTTATGTGGTGTATCCTCTGGTGGAGGAATCGGAGAAAAGCGACCTTAAGGCGGCCAGGGAGGGCGCGGAGAAGCTGGCGGAAATCTTCGGCGATTATCCGGTTGGACTGCTCCATGGACGGATGAAGCCGGATGAGAAGGAATCTGTCATGGAGGATTTCCGCTCGGGGAAATTGAAGCTTCTTGTGGCAACGACGGTGATAGAAGTCGGCCTGGATGTGCCGGAGGCGACCGTGATGGTAATTGAACACGCGGAGCGCTTCGGCCTCTCCCAGCTTCACCAGCTCCGCGGCAGAGTGGGACGCGGAAGCAGGCAGTCATATTGTGTCCTGATGGCTGGAATGATGGCGGATAACTCTCGCGCGAGGCTACAGGCTATGATTAAAAATTCATCCGGGTTCGATATAGCGGAAGAGGACTTGAGGCTTCGCGGGCCGGGCGAGTTTTTCGGGACGAAGCAGTCAGGACTTCCGGAGATAACCTATGGTGATATAATCAGGGATTATAAAATTATCGAGGCCGCCCGGAACGAGGCTTCCGCTATAATCGAGAAAGACCCGGGGCTTCAGTCGGAAACTGGGCGTGTTCTAAGCCGGGAGCTTAAAAACAAATGGATTGGCAGGCTGGATCTTGTTAAAGTCGGTTAGAAATGTTCATAACGCTTTCTCCTCATTGACGGGAGAAGGCTTCAAAGAGGGCGACTCATGATTCTCTGGGACAGGGTAAAGAAGAGCCTGGACGGGGGCGTAGATAAGGTGACGCGGGTATCCAGGGTGCTTTCCGAGAGGGCGCGGGTAGAGGCGTCAGTGGCAAGGCTTCTTATTGACAAGGGTGGTCTTGAGACTAGGGAGGAAAAGGCGACAGCCAGGCTTGGAGGGCGCGTCTATCTGCTGTGGGAGCAGAAGAGCCGTGGCATTATGCGGGATCAGGAAGTTCTGGATGCGCTCCGCGAGATAAACAGCCTGCGCGAAGAGATTTCACAGATAAATCTTGCCATACAGAAGGTATCCCTGGGGGAAGAGGAAGTTTAGATGGGGATATTCATATACGTCGAGTTTTTCCTGTATGGGCTTGTCGTTGGAAGCTTTCTTAACGTCTGCATCTACAGGATTCCAAGAAAAAAATCGATTGTTTCCCCGCCGTCCGCTTGCCCATCCTGCGGGACGAAGATCAAGCCTTGGCACAATATCCCGGTTATCAGCTATGTTATGCTGCGAGGCAGGTGCGCCTATTGCAGTGCGGCTATATCTGCAAGGTATCCCTTGATAGAATTTTTAAACGCGGTTCTCTACATAGCCGCTCTCAAGCGTTTTGGACCGAGTCCCGCCGGGATTCTTGTCATGGCGCTCATTTCGACCTTTATCGTCGTGACATTCATTGACCTGGAACATCAGATTATCCCGGATAGTATAACGCTTCCGGGGATAGCGCTGGGGCTTGTCCTTGGGCCGCTTGTATTCAAGGTCCCATACACTCCGTGGCATATAGCCTTTTTCAATTCTTTTATCGGCATGGCGCTTGGCGGAGGGGCGTTTTATTTAATCGCCGTTGTAAGCCGGGGCGGGATGGGCGGTGGCGACATAAAGCTTATCGCTATGATTGGAGCGTTTCTGGGATGGAGGGCCGTGCTTTTGACAATTTTTGTCGGTTCTTTCCTGGGCGCAATCGTAGGCATATGGCTCATGGTATTCAAGGGGATGAAAAGAAAAACGCCTATACCTTTCGGACCGTTTCTGGTAGCCGGGGCGATGTCGGCAATTTTCTACGGTTCAACCTTTTTCCGGTGGTATGGCCATATAACCCTTTGAAATTACTGGTATAGTTTACCTGGGAAATGTTTTCTCAATGGTATTAATTGCTTGACAATTTTTATTCCCGTCTGTATAATCCTTCTGTTTTTTTAGCTTTTTATGCCGCTTCCCAGGGGGGGATTTCTGAGGTTTTCAAGCCCCTGCCCAGGTAGAATAAGCGGTTTTTTGCGCCCTTTTTCGGGAGAGGGTCATGGAGATAAAAGTAATTGACATCCCCGTCGAGGGTCTTAATGTTGAGCTTTTCGAGGAAGCCGCAACATTCGACGGGCTTGGCGAAGACGTAAAGGCGCTCTCCCCGGTAAAGGCTTTTTTATCGCTTAAAAAAGTCGGTACAACGGTATATCTTTCAGGGAACATGGAGACAGAAATAGGGCTTGCATGTTCCCGGTGCGGAAAACCGTTTGAAGTGCATGCCGAGGCAGGGCTCAAGCTTGATATGGTTCCCCTTGAGTCTATGCCGCGCGAAGAGGAAAGGGAGCTTCACGCGGATGACCTCGATGTGGAGTTTTATAAAAACGGCATCATAAACCTTAAGGACTTTCTCCGCGAGCAGATACTCCTTCAGGTTCCGATGAAGCCGCTCTGCTCGGAGGACTGCCGCGGGCTCTGCCAGTATTGCGGCCAGGATTTGAATATCGCGCCGTGCGCCTGCGTGCCTCCTTCCGGGCATCCGGGCCTTTCTGGTTTGAAAGACCTCCTGGGAAAGTAGGCGACGGAGGCCGTAGAGTAAGCGAGCCGTAACCGGAATTGCCGGCGTTTTGAATAAGCAGGGGTGGGCGCAATTTTACTTAAAGCCCCCGGGCGCTGTGAAAACGCCCTATAATAAAAATGAAAAGGAGTACCAATGGCAAACCCGACTAATAAAACCTCCAAGGCCAGAACGGCCAAGAGGAGGACACACAAAAAACTGTCTCCATTGAACGTCTCGCTCTGTCCGCAGTGCCACGAACCGAAGCTGCCCCACCGCGTTTGCATGAGTTGCGGAACCTACAAGGGCCGCGAGGTCGTTTCGATAGAAGAAATCTGACGCCGGATACGATGAGAATAGCTGTAGATGCCATGGGGGGTGATTTTGCCCCCGGGGCAGCCGTAGAAGGCGCGGTAGGAGCGGCACGCGAGCTCGGGGTTGGAATAATACTGGTCGGCGACCAGGCTAAGGTGAACCGCGAGCTTGCGTTGTACGATACGTCCGGGCTGGACATACGGGTCCTTCATACGTCTCAGGTTGTGGAGATGCGGGAACACGCAAACGTGATATTCCGCAAGAAGAAGGACTCGTCGATAAGGATTGCCGCCGAAATTGTAAAGGCGGGCGAGGCGGTAGCGGTCGTCAGCGCGGGCCATTCCGGCGCAGCGATGGCTTCCGCCCTTTTCGTCCTCGGCCCGATGAAAGGCGTCGAACGTCCGGCGATAGCCGCCAGGCTTCCGAACGTGAACGGTTTTTCGCTTGTGCTGGATGTCGGAGCCAATGTGGACTGCAAGCCTGTCCACCTGCTTCAATTCGCCGTGATGGGGGACGCTTTCTCCCGCAAGGTTCTGGAAATCCAGAAGCCAAAGGTAGGGCTCCTTTCCATCGGCGAAGAGGACACCAAGGGTAACGAACTTACGAAAGAGACATTCAAACTGCTTAAACAGAGCAGGTTGAACTTCATAGGCAATGTCGAGGGCCGCGACATCTTCAACGGCAAGGCGGATATAATCGTCTGCGACGGCTTTATAGGGAACGTCGCCCTGAAGATAAGCGAGGGCCTGGCCGAAGCCATGAACTCGCTTCTAAGGCACGAGATAGAGGGAGCGCCCGGCGGACAGGTTGGTTATCTGCTCCTGCGCGGGGCTTTTCGAAATTTCAAAAAAAAGATCGATTATTCGGAATATGGAGGCGCGCCGCTTTTGGGTATAAACGGTATCTGTATAATAAGCCATGGCCATTCGTCTCCGAAGGCCATCAAAAACGCCGTCAAAGCCGCAAGGGACTTTCATGCGAAGCAGGTAAACCGGCATATACAGGAAGATATTGAGTCCATGGTAGCGGGTCTTCCCGCCGCACCGCGTACCGGTCAGCCGGACTCAGCCGGAGGCTGCGAAAAAGAGGGTGCGGCAAAATGATAATGTCCAGAATCCTCGGCACCGGGTCTTATGCGCCGGATACGGTGCTTACCAATCAAGACCTCGAGAAGATGGTGGAAACCTCCGACGACTGGATCGTCGAGAGGACCGGTATCCGCGAGAGGAGAATCGCGAACAAGGACATAGCCTCGTCTGACCTGGCCTTCGAGGCGGCTAAAAAGGCGCTGAAGGCGGCGGGGATGAAGGCGTCCCAGCTTGACCTTATAATCATCGCGACTGTGACGCCCGACATGATGTTCCCCGCCACAGCCTGCATCGTGCAGGCTAAGCTTGGCGCGAAAAAAGCGATAGCCTTCGATATTTCCGCCGCATGTTCCGGGTTTATATTCGCGCTCGCCGCCGCAGATAACTTTATAAAAAGCGGTTTATACAAAAACGCTCTGGTCATAGGCGCCGAGACACTTTCCAAGATTACGGACTGGACCGACAGGAACACATGCGTTCTCTTTGGAGACGGCGCGGGCGCTGTTGTGATAGGGCCGTCGGGAAACGACTGCGGTATACGCTCCGCGCACCTGCACACCAACGGCAAACAGGGAGACCTGCTCTATATTCCGGGCGGCGGCTCCCGAAATCCGGCTACCGCATTCAGCATAGAGTCCAGGATGCACTTCATAAAGATGCGCGGGAATGAGACCTTTAAAATCGCCGTACGCGCCCTTGAAGAGGTGGTAAACGAGGCGCTCGACGCCAACGGACTCAAAGCTTCCGATATAGACATGGTGGTGCCGCACCAGGCTAATCTCCGGATAATACAGGCCACGGCAAAACGCCTCGGCATACCAATGGACAAGGTGGTTGTGACGATAGACCGCTACGGCAACACCTCCGCCGCGTCCATACCGATTGCCATTGACGAGGCTGTCCGGGATGGACGTATCGCTCCCGGCAAGAATGTGCTCCTCGAGGCCTTCGGAGGCGGGCTTTCCTGGGCGTCGGCGCTGATAAAATGGTAGTTGTATTTTGTAGGGGCGCGATTTATCGTGTCCGCAGGCGCAATAAATCGCGCCTCTACAATTTCATAAAACCGAGGTGCAACAATGGATTATTTTCTTACTGATACCCAGGCGGAAATACAAAACCTCGCCCGGCAGATCGCGCGTGAGAAGGTAAAGCCCGTGAGGGCGGAGCTGGACGAGAAAGAAGAGTTCCCCTGGGAGATAATGAAAGTCCTCGCGCAGGCGGATCTCTTCGGGCTTTATATCCCGGAGGAATACGGCGGTTTCGGCGGCGGCGCGTTCGAGAACTGCCTGGCCGTCGAAGAGCTTTCCCGCGTCTGCATCGGAGTCTCGGTCAGCTTTGCGGCCAGCGGCCTGGGAGCATATCCGATACTGCTTTTCGGCAGCGAGGGGCAGAAGAAGAAATATCTCCCGCAGATAGCGTCCGGTCAGAGGCTCGCGGCATTCGGGCTCACGGAGGCCGGCGCCGGTTCCGACGCCGGAGGGACCCGCACCACGGCGGTACTCGACGGTAACGAATATGTCATTAACGGCACGAAGCAGTGGATAACCAACGGCGGAGAGGCAGAAATTTACACGGTAATTGCCATGACGAACCCGGCAAAAGGCAGCCGCGGGGCGTCGGCGTTCATAGTGGAGAAAGGCACGCCGGGATTCTCTTTCGGCAAGAAAGAGAAGAAGATGGGAATCCGCTCCTCTGCGACGCGTGAGCTTGTCTTCGAGAACTGCCGGATTCCGAAGGAGAACCTGCTGTCTAAAGAAGGCATGGGTTTCCTTGTGGCCATGAAGACGCTGGATAAATCCCGCCCCGGCATCGGCTCGCAGGCGGTGGGCCTTGCCCAGGGCGCGATAGACGAGTGCGTGGAATATGCCCGCGAGAGGCGGCAGTTCGACCAGCCGATAATATCTTTTCAGGCCATACAGCACATGCTTGCGGACATGTGTACGCAGACCGAGGCCGCGAGGGCGCTTGTATATGCCGTGGCGAAGTTTATCGACTCCGACCCGAAGGACGTGTCAAAGGCATCGGCGATGGCTAAGCTTTTCGCCTCCGACGTTGCGATGAAGGTGACCGTGGACGCCGTGCAGGTAATGGGCGGCTACGGCTACATGCGCGAATATCCCGTCGAGAAGATGATGCGCGACGCCAAGATACTACAGATTTACGAAGGAACTAACCAGATACAGAGAAACGTCATCGGTACGGCCATAATCAAGGAAGCCGCCGGGAAAAAGAAATGAACATCGCCGTTTGCGTAAAACAGGTCCCGGACGCCTCCGAGGTGAAGATAGACAAGGCAACAGGCACAATGGTGCGCGAGGGAGTTCCGGCCATTCTGAACCCATTCGATACCTATGCCGTGGAAGAGGCCATTTGCCTGAAGGAAAAACACGGCGGGAAGGTTACGACTGTTACGATGGGGCCGCCGCAGGCCGGAGATGTCCTTAAGCACACTGTGGCGATGGGCGCGGACGATGTCATGCTGATCTCCGACAGGGCGTTCGCGGGCGCGGATACATGGGCTACATCCTATACGCTTGGTCTTGGTCTTAAAAAGCTCGATTCGCTCGACCTCGTAATCTGCGGCAAACAGGCAATCGACGGGGATACCGCCCAGGTCGGGCCTGGAATAGCCGAAAACCTCGGCCTGCCTTTCGTCGCCTATGTCCGCAAAATTGTGGATGTCTCTAACGGGAAGATGAAAGTGGAGAGGCTTATCGAGGACGGGTATGAGGTCGTCGAGGTAAGCCTCCCGGCGGTGATAACCGTGGTTAAGGAAATAAATACGCCGAGGATGCCGTCCCTGAAAGGCAAGATGAAGGCTAAGTCGCTTGAGATAAAACCTTTGAGCGCCGAAGCCATAGGCGCCGAGGCGGAGAAAATCGGCCTCGCAGGTTCGCCGACTAAGGTTATGAAAGTTTTTTCCCCGCCGCCCAAGGGGAACAGGGAAAGAATAGAAGGCACGCCAGATGAGCAGGCGGCGCGGCTGGTGGAAAAGCTTAAGGGTTTAAAGATTATTTAATTTTTTATAACGCACCTCTGTCCCCCTCTTAATCTTAAAGAATGGGGATGAAGGATTACAAAAATGCCTATTATAGTAAAAGTCGATATATGCGTCGGATGCGAGGCCTGCGCAAACGAGTGTCCGTTCGGCGCAATCAAGATGAAGGACGAGAAGGCCGTTATCGGCGATAAATGCACGCTCTGCGGGACATGCGTTGACATCTGCCCGTCGTTCGCCATAGAGATGACGGATGAGCCCAGGAGCGCCCCGGCTGCCGACCTCTCTGCATATAAAGGCGTCTGGGTATTCGCGGAGCAGAGAAATAACAAAATTGTCCCGGTGGCCTGCGAGCTGCTTGGCGAAGGGCGGCGCCTGGCGGATTCGCTGGGCGAGGAACTTTCGGCAGTGCTTTTCGGGACGGGGATGGATGTTGAGGCAAAGTCGCTAATAGAAGCTGGCGCGGACAGGGTTTACCAGGTTGAGGACGGCCTGCTAAACGAGTTCCACGAAGACGCATATGCCGACGCGCTTTCCCAGTTGATTAAAAAATACAAGCCGGAGATTGTCCTCGCAGGCGCGACATCGATTGGCCGGGCATTCGTGCCGATTGTGGCGACGAGAGTCCGAACCGGTCTGACAGCCGATTGCACCGCGCTCGGCATTGATTCCGAGAATAAAAACCTGCTCCAGACCAGGCCAGCGTTCGGCGGCAACATCATGGCGACGATAGCCTGCCCGAATAACCGTCCCCAGATGGCGACGGTCAGGCCGGGCGTTATGAAGCGTCTGCCTGCGGATACCGGGAGAACGGGAGAAATCATAAAAGAAGCTCCTGCCGGCCCGCTGGCGTCCAGGACGAGGCTCCTTGAGACGATAGAGGAGGCCGGACACAAAATTAATATTTCCGAGGCCGAGATAATAGTCTCCGGCGGGCGCGGCATGGGAGAAAAAGGCTTTGAGCTGCTTAAGGAGATTGCCGATATGTTGGGCGGTGTCGTCGGCGCTACGCGCGCGGCGGTGGACTCCGGCTGGATGCCGTACCCGCGCCAGATAGGCCAGACGGGCAGGACGGTTTGTCCCAGGCTCTATATCGCCTGCGGCATATCCGGCGCCATCCAGCATCTGGCGGGTATGCAGTCCTCAGATATGATAATCGCCATAAACAAAGACCCTGACGCGCCGATATTTAATGTTGCTGATATAGGTATAGTGGGCGACGTCTTCGAGGTGCTCCCTGCGTTTGCAAGAAAACTCAAGGAGCTTAAAGGATAATGGCTAATACCGCTTTCATGTTTCCCGGCCAGGGCTCCCAGAAGATCGGGATGGTAAAGGCGCTGTATGATGAATACCCGGAGGCCAGGGAGGTCTTTGAAGAGGCGTCGGACGCTACCGGCCTGGACCTGGCAAAGCTCTGTTTCGGCGGGCCTGAGGGTGAACTAAACCGGACTGAGAATACGCAGCCCTCGATACTGACAGCAAGCCTTGCCGTCAATGCCGTGCTTTCCGCAATGCATATAAAGCCTGTCGCTGCGGCGGGACATTCGTTGGGCGAACTTACAGCCGTCGCCGCGGCTGGTGGGCTTACCGTTGGTCAGGCGGCGGCGCTGGCAAGGAAGCGCGGGAAATATATGCAGGAAGCAGTGCCTGAGGGAAAGGGCCTTATGGCTGCTGTCCTGGGCCTGGACCCCGAAAAGATAAAGGAAGCATGTTCGGAGGCGTCAGCCACAGGCGCGGTATCTCCGGCGAATTACAATTCTCCGGGTCAGGTGGTCATAGCCGGAGAAAGGGCGGCGGTCGAGAAGGCTTCTGAGCATTGTCAGGCAATGGGGGCGAAGAAGGTGGTGCCGCTTGCGGTAAGCGTCCCGTCGCACTGCATTCTCATGGCCCCGGCGGTGGAAAGGCTTAAGGGCGAACTCGACGCCGCCGGAATTAAAGACCTGCATTATCCGGTAGCCTCCAACGCTTCCGGGGAATTAGTTGATAAGGCCGCGGATGTGAAAGATAATCTACTGAGGCAGCTTACGATGCCGCTTCTCTGGGAAGATTGCGTTCATGCGCTGGTATTGCACGGAGCTGATACGCTTGTCGAAGTCGGGCCGGGCAAGGTCCTTTGCGGGCTGGTTAAGAGGATTACAAAAGAGGCGGAGATAAGAAACGTGGAAGATACGGTTTCGCTTAACACTACCCTCGACTACTTAAGTATCGGTTGCAAAATAACTTCCAAGAAATAACTTGACTTTTAAGGTGGTATTTTTATAATCTTCTGCACGACTTAAAAGAGGAAAAGCCATGCACTTACAGGGGAAGACGGCGCTTGTTACAGGGGCGGCCCAGGGCATAGGGAAGGCCATAGCAGTCGCGCTGGCGAAGGCCGGAGCGAATGTGGCCGTATCGGATGTGAATGGCGACAAGGCTTCAGAAGCGGCGCGCGAGCTTGAAGCCTTCGGCGTGAAGGCGTTTTCCATTACCGGCAATGTCGCAGACTCGGCCTCCGCGGCGGCCATGGTGGACGAAGCCGTGGCGAGATTCGGCAAGCTGGATATCCTTGTCAACAACGCGGGAATTACAAGGGATAACCTCATAATGCGCATGAAGGACGAGGAGTGGGACCTGGTAATCGACGTGAACCTCAAAGGGTCTTTCAACTGCGCAAAGGCGGCCATAAAGCACATGTCCAAGGCCAGGAGGGGCACGATAATAAACATCGCGTCCATAGTCGGGGCCATGGGCAATTCCGGCCAGGCCAATTATGTCGCCTCGAAGGCGGGTCTTATCGGCCTCACCAAGACTATTGCGCGTGAATACGCCTCGCGCAACATTACCGCAAATGCGGTTGCGCCCGGTTTTATCGACACGGCCATGACACAGGCCTTGCCGGAGAAGGTGAGGGAAGAGCTTCTCAAGCAGGTTCCGCTCGGACGTCTTGGGACGCCGGAGGACATTGCGGCGGCGGTTAAATTTCTGGCGTCAGATGCGGCATTATACATCACCGGCCAGGTCATTCACGTAAACGGCGGGATGTATATGTAATGTAAGAGCGTAATTTATTGCGCCCGGTATTTTGCCTGTCGTTCTGAGCACTGCTTTGAATCTTAATTTCTAAATTATGGTTCTTAGGCCAGGGCTTCAGAATGACAATCAATTGGTTTTTTCTGCAATCAATTAGGAGGTGAGATAATGTCAGTTGACGAGAAGGTTAAGAAGATAATAGCCGAACAGCTTGGAGTGGAAGAGGGCGAGGTTACCCCGCAGGCATCATTTATAGACGACCTTGGCGCCGATTCCCTCGACACCGTCGAGCTGATTATGGCCTTTGAAGAGGAATTCGGAATAGAGATACCAGAAGAAGAGGCTGAAAAGATTGCAACGGTGCAGAACGCAGTGGATTATATCGCAAGCAAGGTATAAAAAACTGTGATTTGTGTTCGTGAAAATCTCATTTAATTTCACCATTAATACGAGCACGTATTTTAACCGCGAACACGGAATTTTGTATTAAAACGGAGATTCTTTTTGGAAAAGAGACGAGTAGTTGTAACCGGCATGGGGGCGGTAACGCCGCTTGGCATAGGGGTAGACGAGACCTGGAGCGGGATGCTCGAAGGCAAAAGCGGCGTCGGGCTTATCACGCAGTTCGACCCGGCCGATTTTGCCACAAAGATCGCCGGAGAGGTGAAAGGGTTCGACCCTGCGCTCTATATCGAGGCCAAAGAGATAAAAAAGATGGACAGGTTTATCCACCTGTCTATCGCGGCTTCGAGGATGGCGATGGAGCAGTCAGCCCTGAAGGTTACGGAGGCCAACGCGGAGCGTGTGGGCGTTATGGTCGGCTCCGGGATGGGCGGCCTCATAGCAATCGAGAAATACCATGCCATCGTCCTTGAGAAAGGTCCCAGGAAGATTACGCCGTTTTTTATCCCGATGCTTATCGTCAACCTCGCCTCCGGCCATATATCCATCATCTTCGGCGCCAAGGGGCCGAATTCCGCCGTGGTTACAGCCTGCGCAACCGGGACGCATAATATAGGAGACGCCTTCAAGGTCATTCAGCGAGGCGACGCCGATGCCATGATAGCCGGAGGCACTGAGGCCTGCATCACGCCGATGGGCATAGGCGGGTTTAATGCCATGAAGGCCCTTTCCACAAGGAACGACGAGCCGGAACGGGCAAGCAGGCCATTCGATGCAGGCAGAGACGGTTTTGTCATGGGCGAGGGCGCAGGCGTGATGGTCCTTGAGGAACTGGAGCACGCCAGGGCCCGCGGCGCCAATATACTGGCCGAGCTTGCGGGATACGGTCTCTCGGGAGACGCATACCACCTGACTGCGCCGGCCCCCAATGGCGACGGCGCGGCCCGATGCATAAAGATGGCGATGAATGACGCCGGCGTCGGCCCGGAAGATATTAGCTATATAAACGCCCACGGAACCTCGACCAAGTTCAACGACGAGTTTGAGACGATGGCGATTAAAGCGGTGCTGGGCGAACGGGCATATAAAATCCCGGTAAGCTCGACAAAGTCTATGACGGGCCATCTGCTCGGCGCGGCTGGCGGCGTCGAGGCAATAGTCGCCGTTAAGACAATCATGGAAGGCAAAATCCCGCCCACCATAAACTACGAGACAAAAGACCCGGAATGTGACCTGGACTATGTCCCGAACGAGGCGCGCGAGGCTACTGTAAACGCCGCGCTTTCCAATTCCTTCGGGTTCGGGGGCACTAACGGTTGCCTGCTTTTCCGCAAGTTCAACGGTTGAGTCAGGGCGTCATGCATTACGAAAACGTCCATGAGCTCGAAAAGAGGCTGGAATATGATTTCAACCAGCCCTCTCTCCTCATGCAGGCCCTCACGCACAAATCCTTCGCCAACGAAAACCGCCTCGGAATGGCCGGACATAACGAACGCCTGGAATTCCTTGGCGATACGGTCCTCGATTTTTTAATCAGCGATTTTATAATGAAGCTCTGCCCCACCTCACCGGAGGGAGAGCTGTCGAAGCTCCGCGCCGTTGTCGTAAGCGAGTCAAGCCTCTCCAAGGTCGCCCAGAGGCTCGGAATCGGCGGTTATCTGTTCCTCGGAAAGGGAGAGGAATTGACCCACGGGCGCGAAAAACCGTCGCTCCTGGCCAACGCGATGGAGGCGATAATCGCCGCCATATATCTCGATTCCGGGCTGGACGAGGCATACAGGTTCATACGCAACAACTTTGAAAAAGACATAAAGGATATGGTGTCCGGCGGCCTGGTATTCGACTATAAAACGGAACTCCAGGAGGCCTGTCAGGGCAAATTCGGGGAGCTGCCGAAATATACGGTAATAAACGAATCCGGGCCGGACCACCAGAAGGTTTTCGAGGTCAAGATAGAGGCTGGTGGACGTGTCCTTGGCAATGGCAGCGGCAGGAGCAAGAAGGAGGCGGAACAGCACGCCGCCCAGGCCGCGCTTACTTTCTTTAAATAACCACCCATGCCGGGCGCCAGAGAGTTTATAGTCCCCGTCTTTATCCCGCACAAAGGTTGTCCCCACCTCTGTGTATTCTGCAACCAGAAAAACATCTCAGGCTCGTCAAAGGCGCCCTCGCCGGAAGAAGTCTCATCGATTCTTTCCGCCGCACTCTCCGCGAATCGC